>CAZPSR010000168.1:0-4880 GCA_964589135.1 uncultured Syntrophomonas sp. | reverse complement strand
AGTATATTTACTATTTATAAATAGTTCAGTGGAAAATATCCAATAATAGATACAAATCAATAGCAATACTATAAATACAGGAAAGGAAGGTGATGCCAACATGTCAACTAATAACAAAGCCAATAGACTGATTGCTGAAAAGTCTCCATACTTATTACAACATGCATATAACCCAGTTAAGTGGTACCCATGGAGTCAGGAAGCCTTTGATAAGGCAAGGCAGGAAGATAAACCTGTTTTTCTATCTATTGGCTATAGCTGACCCATTTTAAGAACTTGCCATTGGTGCCATGTAATGGAGCGAGAATCATTTGAAGATGAGGAAGTAGCTGATCTACTTAAGCAGTATTTTGTGGCGGTCAAAGTTGACCGAGAGGAAAGACCAGACATTGACACCATATACATGGATGTATGCCAGGCCTTAACCGGGCATGGAGGCTGGCCTTTGACTATCGTCATGACCCCTGATAAGAAGCCATTTTTTGCCGCTACTTATCTGCCCAAGAACAATCGTCAGGGTATGCAGGGACTCATTGAAGTCTTGGGTAAACTGCATGATTTGTGGGTCCATGAGCGAGAGATGCTGCTTAACTCCAGTGATAATATAAGCGATTACATTAAAACCCGGGATGAAAATATTGCTTCGTCAATATTATCCGAGGATATATTGGATGAGGCATATAGGCAACTAGCTGCTAATTTTGACCGAGCCCATGGGGGATTTGGCAGTCAGCCCAAATTTCCCACTCCCCATAATCTGTTATTTCTTTTGCGTCATTATCAGTTAAAAGGCGAAGCCAATGCTCTGGAGATGGTGGAAAAGACCCTGCAATCCATGTACCAGGGTGGCATATATGATCATATCGGCTTTGGTTTTGCCAGGTATTCCACTGATCATCGTTGGCTAGCGCCCCATTTTGAAAAAATGCTATATGATAATGCTTTGCTGGCCATTGCCTACCTGGAGGCCTATCAGGCTACCGGACAAGAGCTATATGCCAGGATAGCCCGAGAGATATTCACCTATATCCTGCGGGATATGATTTCAGATGAAGGGGCTTTTTTCTCAGCCGAAGATGCCGATTCGGAAGGGGTGGAAGGAAAATTCTATGTATGGAAAGAAGGAGAGATCCTAAAAATTTTGGGAACAGAGCAAGGAAAAGCCTTCTGCCAAATGTATGATATAAGTAAAAAAGGCAATTTTGAAGGCCGGAATATTCCCAATCTGATCCAGGGTCTAATTGATGAAACCGCCAGAGAGCAGATCGAAGCGCAAAGAGAGTTATTGTTTAATTACCGAGAAAAAAGGATACACCCGCACAAGGATGATAAAGTGCTGACCGCTTGGAATGGCATGATGATAGCTGCCCTGGCTATAGGAGCCCGCGTACTTAATGATCAGATCTATCTGCAAGCAGCCCAAAGGGCTGCAGACTTTATCCTGAATCATATGAGGCGCTCAGATGGCAGACTACTAGCCCGCTATCGGGAAGGGCAGGCTAGGTATCCAGCCTATGCTCTGGATTATGCTGCTATGGTGTGGGCCTGCTTGGAGATATATCAAAGCAGTTTAGATAGTCGTTATTTGGAACTAGCCACGGAGTTGAATCAGGAATTGATTCAGTATTTCTGGGATGAAGATCAGGGAGGGGTGTACTTTTATGGCCATGATGCTGAAGCTTTGTTGACCCGACCCAAGGAGGTCTATGATGGAGCTATTCCTTCCAGCAATTCCCTTTGTCTCATGAATTTCCTGCGTTTGAGCCGCCTCAAGGGAGATATTTCCCTGGAGAAAAAAGCTGAAAAGGCTATAAAACTCTTTTTCGGTCGGGTCAAAGAACATCCAGTCGCCTATACCTTCTTCCTGTCGGCCGCCCTGCATTTCTTTCACCCGGGCCAGGAGATAGTAATAGTAGGAGATAAGCAGGACCCAGACACCAAAGGCTTTTTGGATAGAATCAACCGCAGCTACCTGCCCCGGGCTCTAGTGCTGTTTAAGGAGAATGATCAGGATCTTTTTATGAAAGACATCCCTTATGTTCAGGAAATGAAAAAGGTAGATGATCGGGCCACAGTGTATCTATGTGCTAACAATGCCTGCCTACCCCCCATTAACAATCTGGAGGAATTCACCCAGCAACTGCAGGGCCTGGCCCTCAATATAAAAAACGGGAGATGATACTTTGTTGAAAAGCTTGCTTTGTTGCTTGAGTTTAGTTGGTATTTTAATGTTTATCCCGGGTACCGATATGGCAGGAGCCAGCTCACAGGGTGCCAGAGTTCAGATAGTAGATAATACCAATTATCCCACCCTTTATTTAGCTCAGGTTCCTTTACAGGGTGAAGCGGTATGGATGGTGCAGGCCCGGCTGAAAGAGATGGGGTATGATATTGAGCCCCATGGAGTGTATGATAGAACTACCAGCAGCACCATAAGTATGTTTCAACTATCCCTTGGTATTAAAGCCGATGGCGTAGTGAATGAAGGGGTATGGCAGGCATTATTTGCTTCTGATGAAGCTGCTGATTCTACTTGTGCTGCTGATGAAAAACAGGGATCGGGAAGGATGTTGATCGTAATCGATGTGGCTCTCCGCAACCTGGTTTTGTATGAAGATGATAAAGAGGTATGCCGATATCCGGTGGCAGTGGGGAAATCTAAGACACCCACCCCCCTGGGGGAGTGGAAAGTCATTCACAAGGGTGTTGGCTGGGGAAATGGATTTGGCACCCGTTGGATGGGACTAAATGTACCTTGGGGGATATATGGTATCCATGGTACTAATAAACCTGGTTCAATAGGATCTTATGCTTCCCATGGGTGCATCCGTATGTTTAACCAGGATGTTGAAAAGCTTTATCCTCTGGTTCCCTGGGGTTGCCGGGTCAAGATAGTTAACAATGGCCAAATGGTGCCTGAGCATCTAAATCCGGTAGAATTGAAGAAAAAGTCAAGTGGTCAGAAAGTGGTTTATGTTCAGAGTCGGCTTAAAGAACTGGGGGTTGAATTTGATGGGGTAGATGGTAGGTTTGGAAATATGACTGAACTTGCAGTGAAATATTACCAAATCTGGCATGGACTCGAACCGACCGGAGTAGTAGATGAAGAAACCTATCGGGCTCTGGGCATGATAGAATAAAGATCAGTCCCATGGGGTGGTACCCAACCTTAAAGACCAGCCAATATAAAAAAAGGGGCCTCCCCTTTTTAGTTTTCTGTTTCGAATTCGAAGCTTTGTTCCATGCCTTTTTCTATGTTATTGACATGTTCAATCATTTTTTCTCTGGCTTTTTGGGGATTCCTTTCTATTATGGCCTGGTAGATAGCTTCGTGTTCGCTGTATATTTGATGGCTATTCCTTGACAATAACTTTTCCCGATCCAGGCGGAAAGTGTGATGCATGAGGTCTGCTACCGTATTCATGATTCTTAGCAATATGGAATTTTGAGTTGCTTCGGCGATAGCAAAGTGAAATTTTAAATCGTATTCTACTCCTAACTGAATGTTGTTAGTAGATTCCATTTGATCCAGAATATTTCTGATTTTAGCCAGATGTTCTTCATCTGCCCGTAGAGCGGCCAGGGCAGCTGACTCACTTTCAAGAACTCGCCTAACTTCCATCATCTGCTGCCCCGGGTTTTTTTCCACCGCCAGCACAAAAGCTAGGGGTTTAAAGGTTTCTAAACTACTGGTTTCCTTTACAAAAGTACCTTCACCTGGTCTAATGTCCAGGATACCAATAGCTTCCATGGCGGTTAGGGCTTCCCGCACTGAGGCCCGGCTTACTCCCATGGATTCAGACATCTCCCGCTCCGAGGGCAATTTTTGGCCTGGCCGCAATTCTCCTCGGGCAATCAAATCTCTTAGCTGATCAACAATCTCTTCATATATCTTTTTAGTTACTATCGGTTGAAAAACCAAATTCCCAGGCACCTACTTTCACTCTAAATTGGCATTATAAGCTCATCATTAATTTTACCCGAATAAAGACTGATTGGGAATGTGCCAAAATTGGCTAATGTTTTAAGGGTCAGGTAAAAAAAGGGTATAATTTATTGGCTGTGCTGTCCATTTACTGTTAAAATTAGTGATTATATGATACTTTAAGGTAAGTCCGGGTATGATAAAATAGGAAATATGAGCCATATGCAAGGAGTGGTAAGACCATGAAAAGCGCAGTGGATTCTCAGTCGAAATCTTCTGAATCTATGTTAAGGTCAACATCCAGGGCAGATGCTGGTTCAGACTCGAGTAATGACATTATTGCTACCAAAACCTGCAGCAAGGCTCTCAACCCTGAGCTGACCAAGTGTGGAGGCTACTATATCGATATCGGTAAAGAAGAAAGTGTAAGCAACATTAGCCTTAGCATCAGTATGTATGCCAATGTAATATTGCTTATTGGCAGTAGTGTATTGGGGCGGGGGGATGATCAGCAGGGCAGCCGCTTGATGAACAGTCTGTTTTATGCCATAACTCGTTTGGAGAGTGTTCCGGCTACTATTATCCTTATTAATAGCGGTGTCTTTTTGGTAAGCCAGGGTTCCCCAGTACTGGAGCACCTAAACTCATTGGAGAAAAGAGGGGTAGAGATAATCTCCAGTGCCAGCTGTTTGGAATATTATAATCTACAGGATGAGCTGATGGTTGGATATTCAAGTAATATGTACTCGATTACCGAAAAATTATTTACTGCAGCCAGGCTTATTAGTATTTAGACTTTATATGGGTGGGGGAAAACACATTGCTGGATTTAGAGACATCGACTTTGCTATATATGATCGAAAATAAACAATGGAGCAAGGTGCGGGAAGAGTTATCAGGCTGGCCGGTAGCCGACATAGGAGAATTCCTGTTTGAACTGGATAAAGCCGATCAG
>CAZPSR010000167.1:0-4988 GCA_964589135.1 uncultured Syntrophomonas sp. | reverse complement strand
TCAAATTTGCTTGGAATTAAGGAGATTATTAAGATCGGCTGGGGCGGAACAAAATATTAGGCTCCCAATGCTCATGGCTGTGTGGGATAAGGGATTTTACTTAAGTTATTTGAATTATCATTCCAGGAGATTTTATGGAAGATTTAGTTAGACAATTGCTGGATTTTTTAACAATAGAATTAACGGTTTTGCTGACTGCGGCTTTGCCGATTATTGAACTTAGGGGAGCCATTCCCATTGGCATTTCTCTGGGCCTATCGCCCTTAAATGCTGCTATCATCAGCTTCATTGGCAGTATGCTTCCGGTACCAATTGTGTTCTTTGCCGTGCGTCCGGTTTTTAACTATCTGAGGACCACTAAATTGTTTAAGAACATGGTAAACCGGATAATCAATAAATCTTTAGGCAAAAGCCATAATGTGCAAAAGTATGGAGCCTGGGGATTGGTCTTGTTTGTGGGAGTTCCGCTGCCGGGGACCGGGGTATGGACCGGAACCTTGATTGCAGCTTTACTGGATATTCGATTTAAATGGGCTATCTCAGCTATAGCCTTGGGTAATTTATTAGCTGCTCTGGCTGTAACCGGCTTGAGCAGCGGCATAGTTCGAGCTATGTCATAAAAGAGCTAGAAGCACCATCTCGACAGATGGTGCTACAAATATGATATTATTGGCAGATGAGTTTTATTGTGCCTGCCAGAATTGGATTCCATAGTGAGAATGTAGTAAATTAACCGGGGAATCCCAATCGTACAAACGTAGTAAATAAGCGGATGGAATCTCGAGACCACTGAAAAAGTACCTGTTTGGTATCCTTAAGGAGCCGAAGGCGACGAAGGATCTTATCAACAATAACGTATTATTGTGTTTCTACAGTTAGATGCTTCGCTTACGCTCAGCATGACACATTTAAGAGACTTTTTCAGCGGGCTCGAGTTTCTCCCGGTTGAATTATAATGAATCTGGGGAACCATCGTAAGTTGTGATTAGAATGGTGCTGGAGGGGAGAAAATGACTAATGAGCAGCCGGGTTTGTTTGGAGAGTTCGAGGAGACCCGTAAGGAGGTCAGGGTAGAACCTTACCTGATAGCTGAAACCGAGGATTATTCATATCTGCCTTTTTTGCCGGGGATAGGAACAGGGGAAGCTTATGGTGATATTAAGGATATCCAAGGCTTGGAAAGGGTGGCTCGGGAGTGCCATCGCTGTCCTTTAAGAGCAGGCTGTTCCCAGGTAGTGTTTGGGGAGGGCCCTCCAGATGCTCGTTTGATGCTGATTGGGGAAGGCCCGGGACAGGATGAGGATATACAAGGCCGGCCTTTTGTGGGCAAGGCTGGTAAGTTGCTGGACAAGATATTAGAGGCAGCTGAGATCAAGCGCTCTGAGGTGTACATAGGCAATGTGGTTAAGTGCCGACCCCCGGGGAATCGTTTGCCTAACCCGGAGGAGGTAGGGGAATGCCAAAAATACCTGGAAAGGCAGATTAAGTTGATTAAACCTTCCGTTATAGTCTGTCTGGGCTCTATGGCCAGCCAGACTGTTATAGATCCTAAAGCCAAAATCGGCCAGATCCGGGGTAGGTGGCTGATCCGGCAGGGGATTAAGATTATGCCTACTTATCATCCGGCAGCTTTGCTAAGGAACTCGGGTTATAAACGGCCGGTTTGGGAAGACTTTAAGCAGATTCGGGATGAATACCAGAATTGCCGGTAGCCCTTGGCGCAAAAATAGCTTATGCTCCAAAACAGCTTTGGGTATAATCCAAATCCTGAGTCGAAACGATATCTAGAGGAGATATGAATATAGATTCTCAACTGGCGGGGGCAGGCTTACCTGCCTGTGAGCTTGAGCAGGGGGGCACCAGCAAAAGGCTGTGGATATAAACAATTAGGTTTAGGCATTACTTCCCAGGTAGAGGTGAGAAAGTGGAGCTACTGATATACAATGAAGATGAAATGGAAAAGTTAGGAGAGAGAATAGCCCAGGTCTTGGATGACCACGACCTGGTTTATCTGCGGGGAGAGCTGGGAGCCGGGAAAACCACCCTGGTTCGGGGAATAGCCCGGGCCAAGGGGTATCAGGGGCAGGTCAGCAGCCCTACTTTCACCCTGATGAATGTTTACAATATGGAAAATAAGCAGATAAATCATTTCGATTTTTATCGCTTGAAGCAGAATGACATTTATGACCTGGGTCTGGAGGATTACCTGGAACGGCAGGGCTTAAGCTTAATCGAGTGGCCTCAGGTGGGAGCCGGGATTCTGCCTGCCGAGGCTTTGCTAATAGATATAGTCCTGGTAGAGGATGACTATGAACGGGAGCGCAAGGTGAAGATAAAGGCTCAGGGCATTCAGTACCAGAGCAAGATTGCGGAGTTGCAGAAATGGTCTTGATATAAGTCATGACCGGTTTACTTAATTCTCCAGGTTTTGGGTTGAGATAGGGATGTACCCGAGCCGGGAAATCAGAGATAAAATTAAGGAGTTGCTAAGATTTTGTTAATACTGGCGGTGGATAGCTCTACCCCGGTGGCGGGTGCAGCCCTGGTTGAAGACCACCGGATATTAGTAGAGAGTTTTATTAATTATAAGAAAACTCATTCCGAAACCCTATTGCCTACTATTGATCGTATAATGGGGGAATGTGACTGTACCCTGGCCGATCTTGATGCCCTGGCGGTTACGGTGGGTCCGGGTTCTTTTACCGGCTTGCGGATAGGCCTGGCGACGGTGAAGGGTATAGCCATGGCGGCTCATAAACCGATTGTGGCTCTATCCACTTTGGATACCCTGGCAGCCAATGTGGTCGGGAGTGATGAGCTGATAGGAGCTTTGCTGGATGCCAGAAAAAATGAGCTTTATTATGGGTTTTATCGACAGGGCCAGCAGGGGCTGGAAGCCCTGGGGGAAGCCATGGTGGCCTCACCCGCAGCGTTAGTGAGCCAGGTCCGGGAGTTGCTGACCGGGGAAGGGCAGCGGATTATCCTGCTGGGTGACGGCTATTATAGATATTCCTCATATTTTGAGCAGGAATTGCAAGACCAACTGAAACCCATCCCTGGGCACCTGATGTTGCCCAGGGCGGCGGCAGCAGGAATATTGGCGGTAAAGAAGGCCCAGCAAGGTGAATTTGCGGATCTTTACCGGCTGCGGCCAGTCTACCTGCGTTTGTCTGAAGCTGAATACCGCTTGGGAAAAGGAGAAATTTAGTGCTGGAAACAAGTTGTTTAATTAGAAAAATGAGTGCACAGGATCTGGATGGAGTGATGCAGGTAGAATTGGAATCTTTTCCATTGCCCTGGTCCAAGGAATCCTATCTGGGGGAACTCAAAAATAGCTTTGCCAGCTATCTGGTATGTGATTTGGCCGGAGAAATAGTAGGTTTCGGTGGTATTTGGGTGGTTTTCGATGAGGCCCATATTACCAATGTGGCTATAGCCAGTGAGCACCGACAAAGGGGCTTAGGAACTCTTTTGATGGAAAGGCTGGAGGCCATTGCCCGGGAGAAGCGAGCCCTGCGGATACTCTTGGAGGTTAGGGCCTCTAATTACCCGGCCCAAACCATGTATACCAGCCTGGGCTTTATACCCACCGGCTTAAGAAAGGAATATTATACTGACAATAGTGAAGATGCCATTCTTATGACCAAATTTCTATTTTGAGGTAGGTAAAATGAAGGATATTTTGATTTTGGGCATTGAAACCTCTTGTGACGAAACCGCTGCTGCCATAGTAAAAAATGGCGGCCAGATATTGTCCAATGTAGTTAATTCACAGGTTAAAATTCATGCCCAGTTTGGGGGAGTGGTACCAGAAGTAGCCTCCCGCAAGCATATTGAAAACATAGCATTGGTAGTTGATCAGGCTTTTCGTGATACAGGGCTTCAGTATCAGGATATTGATGCGGTAGCAGTGTGTAATCAGCCTGGGTTGATAGGAGCCCTCTTGGTAGGGCTGTCCTTTGCCAAGGGTCTGGCCTGGGCTCTAGAGCGTCCGTTGCTGGCCGTTAATCACCTGCAGGGACATATTTATGCCAATATCTTGGAACATGAGGATATCAGTTTTCCTGCGGTCTGTCTGGTAGTATCTGGTGGACATACCAGTCTGCTTTTGATGCAGGATATCATTCATTACCAGGTCCTGGGCTCCACCCGGGATGATGCGGCTGGAGAGGCCTTCGATAAGGTAGCCCGCTTTTTGGGTTTGGGTTATCCTGGAGGGCCGGCTATACAGAAGGCCGCCCAAGAGGGCCAGGCCGGCAAAATAAAGCTGCCCCGGGTATTTTTGGACCGGGAGGATTATGAGTTCAGTTTCAGCGGTTTGAAAACAGCTGCGATGAATATGAAGAACAAATTGGAGAAGGCAGGAGAGCTGCAGGTAAGAGACTTAGCCGCAGAATTTCAACAGGCTCTAGTGGAGGTTTTGGTGGAAAAGACCCTAAAGGCTGCCAGCTACTATGGGGTACAGTCCATTTTGATAGCAGGTGGAGTAGCTGCCAATCAAGTCTTAAGGTCCATGATGGAAGAAAGAGCCCAGTCTCAAAACATAAAAGTCCATTATCCTTCCCTGGATCTTTGCACTGATAACGCAGCTATGATAGCAGGCATGGGATATCAATTATTTATAAGCAAATCCTATGCCTCATTAAGTCTGAATGCTTACCCTAGTTTATCCTCATGGTGATAATAACCTGTGGATAATGTGGAAAACTTTGTTGATAACTTATAATTCAAGGTTTTATCGGGTCCTGAATAATAGGAAAAGTCCTATACCAAAGAAAAGGTAAGGCTTTACGGATTTTCTGGCCTGTGGATAATTCTTATAATGAAGGAGGAGTCGTTAATGCACCCGGTTTTGTTGGAGTTGGGGAGCTTTAAAATCTATTCCTGGGGCTTCATGCTGGCAATTGCTGCAATTGTGGCAATATTAGGAATTAGGCGTCGGTTTGACCGGGAAGGTTATGATAGGGAAATGGTCCTAGACATGGTCA
>CAZPSR010000166.1:0-5046 GCA_964589135.1 uncultured Syntrophomonas sp. | reverse complement strand
TATTTTTTGCTAGTTACATTTTAATCCCTTTTACCGCTAAAATCCATAAGAAGTAACTGCCAAGATATATTAATGGGCATTTTAGGCCATTAAATGAGTCTTTTAAATATCTGGGATTCCCCGCAAATGTTTGTTTTCCACTTCAATCTTTTCAGCCCTGACCCTAAGATTCAGATATAATGTATGAATAAAGACTATTGTGAGGAGGAAACTATCTTGCGTTCTTATCCAAAAAAAATTGCTGTTTCTTTGCTTTCTGTATTTTTCTTTTTCACCCTGCTGCTGGCACCGGCTCAGGCAGCAATACTGGATGATGCCCGAGCCATTATTGAGGCCACTTACGTGGATCCGGTTGATGAAAGGGTTCTCCAGGCAGAGAGTGTAGAAAAGCTCTTGGAAAAACTGAATGACCCCCATAGTGTTTTTTTTACCCCGGAAGAATATCAGGCCTTTGTGGATTCCATAGGTGACAGCACTTTTTCCGGCATTGGGGTGCAAATCGAATCCGTAGCAGAGGGTATATTAGTTACTGGGGTCTTATCTGGCTCCTCCGCTGAAGCAGCCAATATTAAGGCAGGAGATATTATTCTCTCCGTAGATGGCAAATCCCTCCAAGGATTGACAACCGAGCAGGCAGTTCCCCTAATCAGGGGTCCGGAAAGTTCCAGTATAAAAATGGCTTTAAAAAGAGGAAACAGCTCTTTTTCCTTGTCCATATTGCGCCAAACAGTAGTAGTACCTTCTGTTCAAACCGAATTCTTGGCTGGAAATATTGGCTACATTGATATTGATTCATTTGGATTGGAAACCATAAGTGAATTTCGCCAGGGCGTAGATGAGTTGCGCTTGAAAGGGGCAGAGAGCTTTATTATCGACCTGCGCAGCAACAGCGGGGGCTATCTTTTGACTGCTTTGGATATTGCCGGTTACTTCATAGGCAGCGATCCGGCCCTTAAAACCCAGTTCAGGAATAAAGCTGATATTATGTATGCTTCGGAGCAGCGCCGTGCCATGAATGAACCCACTATCTTTTTAGTCAATGAGTTCAGTGCCAGTGCTTCTGAGATACTGGCTGCAGCAGTACAGGATCATGATAAGGCCTTGGTCATAGGCCAAACTACTTATGGCAAAGGTAGTATGCAAAGAGTATTCCGGCTGGGATCCGGGGAAGGCTTTTTAAAACTCACCACTGCCCGTTTCTTTTCCCCGGATGGCAATTCCATTGAAGGGGAAGGTGTTAGTCCTGACCTTACTATCACAGAAAACGACCCCATTAAAACTGCTCAACTGCTGTTGAGCGGTAGTGGGACATCCCATAATATAACCTTTAGAATAGGAAGATTAAACTATTCTGTCGATACCCGGATCGCCGCCACCCCTGACTACTGGTCGGCCTATCAGGAATTAATTAATCAACTGCCTGATTATACTCTATATCGTTTATCAGAAGAATCAGAATGGCAGGTAACCGATCCACAGCAATTGCAGGAGAGCTACCTTTTCTATTTTCCAGCTTATCAGAAGTTAAATCATTTGGAATCGATCCCGGAAGATAAGGAATTTTGTATAAGCTTCTCCCAAGCTCTGGAAAATGAATCTTTCAATAAGGACACTTTGCAGCTGATTGAGGCTAGCAGTGGTGAACGGATAGCTTTAGACTTCTTGTTCCTAGGCTCCAGGCAAGTGGTAGTTACACCAAAAAGCAAGCTGGAGGAAGGCAAAAGCTACTGGCTGCTTATACACCCCGAAGTAGAGCTTTCTGGTCAAGGAAAACTTGGTATCGGCCTTATAACTATAGTAAGGGGCGTAACTAGCAGGGGTTGGGAATTGATAAAAGTACTATAGCTGTCCTTGCGCTTTGGCTTCTTTGAATTTTCCGATGGGGCTTTCATCTCCAAACATGGAAAACTGGGAATTCAAGTACCTGATAGCATGAATAAAACCCGACCAAGCCTATAAACAGGGACCACCCCAAAACGGCGGCCTCTTGGGTTAGTATAATTTCTATCGGGACCTACCTGCACTAGGGTCTTTTACCCATAAATAAACTGCGCCATACCAGGCGTAATCAAAAACACCTCATGGGCATTTCTGCCCATGAGGTGTTTCCTATTGGTGACTTAAGATGTAAATGATACTGTTAATCCAGATCGGTAGCAGAACCTATTACACCAAGATAGTCATCGGCATTATCATTTACTATAACTATGATGTTAGCAATTCCATTATCTGCAGTTTTCTCTTCTTCCAATACTAAGACTATGTCGCCTTCTTCTATGTCGGCAAATTCAGCAACTACTACCCCGTCTTTATCAACTTCGTAGACTAAAGTGCCTGATGCTACTTTATAAGTCTTGGCAGTAGCAGAAGCAGTATTGTCAGCTTTAGCCCCAACTACTACTGAAGTTGATTTCTTCAGGATTCCATCGTATGGTACAGTACCTACAACATAATCGTATCCATCTGCGGTAGCATTGGTCAGAGCAATCTTGGGAGCAGATGAGATCTCATTGCTGCTGTTGGCGGTAAAGTGATAAATTGCACCCTCTAACATAGGAGTGGTGGTTTTGTCTTCAAAGGTCTTGATTTCACCATCAACATAGAATTCAACCATGTCACCGTCAGATGTCTTGTAGGCATCTACAAATACACCGGCAGTGTCGGAACTGGAAATACCACCAGAGGTCTTTATTACCAGGTATTTTACTTCATCATCGTCAAAATACACATCGGCAACAACTGCATTAGCATCTTCTACATCTTTCCAGGTGGCCAGATCGCAGTCATCATCAGCGGTATCATAATCAAATATTACTGTGCTGCTTACGACATATTTCCAGTCACCAGAGGCAACCTTAATACGGTCATAATCCTTTTCCGGATCGCCCAGACCGGTGCCATAAGTGGCAGTATCCTTGGTAGCCTTTTTAACCGGATCAATGTCATCAATTTCACCGGCACTATTCAGTCTGATTTCGATCAGATCGGTAGTTTTAACAGTGCCACTAGCAGTACCTATTGCTGCAGTACCCAACCGGGTAGCAATTACTCCACCGGCTCCGTTGTTATCATCATAGTAGTCATCTTCGATATCATAAGTGATTTTTTCACCAGCGCTAGTATACAGTTTCACCCAGGATACATTGACGCCCTTAGTTGTATCACGGCCGGCATCTAGTATGGAACCTACAATACCACCGGTAGAATCGGAAGTATTTCCGGTAATAAAGGCTATTTCCCCATTACCATCCTTGTAGGCTACAATATTTTCGCCCAGGAATTCATCCAGATCAGCTACAGCAACTTCATCTCCACTCTCGTCTTCGGCATAGAATCCCTTGTTGGAGTCAGTTAAATTCGGTTCTGCCATTTTATACTTGGTTCCGTCGATGTAGATATTGTCGCTACTGATTCTGGTAGCTTCGCCTTCTACTTTGTTTTCAATGGCAATAACGTAATGATCAAATCCACGAACGTTTGGTATATGGTAGATCACATCGTTTTCCTGCAGTCCGTCCAGGTTTACGACTGCTCCGTTCCTGAGAACGAGAACCTTCTCATCTTCTTCATCAATGCCTGAAAATCTAGTGCCACTCTTGGTCTTGATGGAATCTTTACCAACTTCATCCACTACATAAGCTGCATCATATCCAGTGTGGTTGATAAATACTACATCGCCGTCTTCATTAAAGAACAAGGTAACTTTTTGACCATTAAAGAAATTTACGATAGCAGCATCCGTAGCATATGTCCGAAGGGTAGAGGTCTTCCCTTGACAGGTGTAGAACGGATCAGCTAAATCATACTTTTTGTCATCGATTTCTAGGTTCCAGGTACCTGTAGTCTTAACTGAATCCACTTCACCAAAAACTTTGGCATCAATGTCAGGAACTTTGGAAATATAAATGACTTCGTTGTCATCATTTACGATATAGTCTACAATAGCTCCGTCTAATCCAAAGACGTTGGCGGCTCCATTAACCACTACCTTTTCTGCCATGGTTAATCTCTTCTGGCCTATTACATTACCGGCGCTATCTGTATCCCAGTCGTAATAAGTAAATGCAAGTTTATCGTTATTGTTTATTTCTATACCAAGTACCAGTACGTCTTCGTTTTTGTTAGCATCTTTGAAATTGTCTTCCAGCAGGGTATAAGCAGCACCATTCTTGAGGTCTTCTTTGAAGAGGTTATTGGATGCTTCATATACCACTACATTCTCGTCCAGAGTTTCTGCAGCCAGAACGGCTACGGTTCCTCTGGTAGCTGCACCATTAGCCATAAAGGTGATATCATCCAAAATGCCCAGGTTGGCAGCTTTGGCAATATAGTTGGCCGGCCATACCCCGGTCAGATTGTCATTGAAACCCACCAGTCTTAAGAGAACAGTTACTACCTCGGCCTGGGTAATCTGGGCCTGAGGTTTATAGGTTCCATCTGGATAACCTTTTACAAAACCCTGGGCAGCAGCAACGTTAATCCAGCCATTGGCCCAGAAGTCTGCACTGACATCTTTAAAGGAAGAGGGGGTTCCCTGCATTCCAGTGGCAACTGCCTGTAGTCCTGCTGTATAAACAGCGATTTTGGCAAATTCGGCGCGGGTTATAGTCTTTTCCGGACCAAAGGTTCCATCGGGATAACCTTCAAGAATTCCTAATGAAGTCAGCTTATAGATGGCATTGGCTTCCACATCGGTACCAGTAACATCACTAAAGGACGCGGCACCAGCGCTGCCTACTACTGAAAACATAAAAGCTGCTAAAACCAGGAATACTATGAGTTTATTATGTTTCTTTAGCATTCATTTTCCTCCTTGTATTCTGTAAAGTATAAAATCTTAGGTGATCACATTGAAGATGTCAATGTACATAGGTGTTGGTCTCCCTTTTTTACTTTGGGAATGACCTTTATAAGCAGGTATTCTAAGCTGATAATGTGGCTACCTCCCCCTTTCACAGCTTATCTTTATAATTATTAATTTTTAACTACACTACTTAAGACGTAATCTCTTATGATTTTTTTACAGGTTTATAGTGATTTTCTTTT
>CAZPSR010000165.1:0-5078 GCA_964589135.1 uncultured Syntrophomonas sp. | reverse complement strand
ACCCGGCACTATTGTATTTTTGCTATAATTAGCATATGGCAGTATGGGCCATTATGGGGGGTAAAAACATGAAGATTAAAGAATTTATTAAAGGGGAACTTATTTGGCTGACTGAAGATATTCCCATACGGGAAGCGGTAAAAATTTTTAGTGACAAGAAAATTGATGCGGCACCGGTGGTTGATGAGGATTTTAAAATGAAAGGGTTATTTACCAAAAGCCATGTGTACCGAGCCATTGAACAAGAACTGGACCTGCAAACCCCGGTGAGTAAGCTTATGACCCGGAGTGGTTTTATTACTGGTCATCCGGAGGAGGATATTGATGATGTAATATTTCCTGGTTTAGGGCGCCTGCCGGTAGTGGATGATGAAGGACGGGTAATAGCCTTAATAACCCGTACTGATCTGGCTGGGGTATTTTACAACTCCTACCAGGTTCTGGCAAGCCAGTTGGATACCATAATAGACTCAACCCACAATATGATTATAGCTACTGATTGTGAGGGTAAGATAAAAGTTTTTAATAAAGCAGCCGAAAGGATGCTGGAGGTGAAGAGTGAAGAAGTAAGAGGGAAGCCGATTGTTGAGGTTTTCCCCAATAGCGGTTTGCCGGATACCATTAGAACTGGGGCGGAAAAACCTCTGCAAAAAATCACCTTAAATGGCCGTAACTATATCTCAAATCGCTCACCGATAAAAAAAGATGGTGAGATCATTGGAGCCGTAGCGGTCTTGCAGGATATTTCGGAGTTGGAAAATATTTCCCAGGAACTAAAATATGTCAAAGAATTAAATGAAGAGTTAGATGCTATTATTGAGTCTTCATTTGACGGTCTGTATATAGCTAATGGAGAAGGCAAAACACTAAGGGTTAATAAAGCCTTCGAGATGATTATGGGTATAAGTAGAAATGAGTTTTTGGGTAAAAACGTGGAAGATATAGAAAAAGAAGGTTTGGTTTCTGAATCAGTAACCTTTTTAACTTTAAAAAAACGAAAACCGGTTACTATTATTCAAGAAGCCAAAACCGGTAAAATTACTTTGGCTACAGGCAGCCCGGTATATGACAAGAATGGCAATGTTTTTCGAGTGGTTTGTAATGTAAGGGATATAACCGAACTCAACTTATTAAAGCAGAGATTGGAGCAGGCGGAAGGATTATCCCAACACTATGAGAGCCAGCTGAGGACCTTGAAGCTGCAGTTTATTGGTTCCAGCAACATGATCATTAATTCCAGCTCCATGAGGGATATCCTGGAAGTGGTTAACCGTTTGGCTCAGGTAGATTCTACTACTTTGATAACTGGAGAATCAGGTACTGGCAAAGAGTTGATAGCAGAGACTATTCATCAGTATAGCTCCAGGAAAGAAGGTCCCTTTATCAGAGTAAACTGTGGCGCCATTCCTGACAACCTGTTGGAATCAGAACTATTTGGCTATGAATATGGGGCTTTTTCCGGGGCCAAGCAGGAGGGCAAGCCGGGGTTTTTTGAACTGGCCAATGGAGGAACTTTATTCCTGGACGAAATAGGGGAACTTCCTCTAAACCTCCAGGTAAAACTGCTACGGGCTATTCAGAGTAAAGAGATTATGAGGGTAGGGGGGGAAGCAGTAAAGAAAATAGATGTAAGAATTATTGCTGCTACCAACCGCAACCTGACAGAAATGGTAAAAGTGAAAGAATTCCGGGAAGACTTATACTACCGGTTAAATGTAGTCCCACTCCATGTGCCGCCTTTAAGAGATCGCCGGGAAGATATACCTCCCTTGATCAGTCACTTTGTCCAGATATTTAACCGTAAATATAATATGAATAAGCGGGTAGCAGCTGAAGTGATTGATCTTTTGATGGGACATAACTGGCCCGGTAATGTAAGGGAATTGGAGAATCTTATTGAAAGAATGGTGGTTGTTACTCCCCATGATGTAATAAGCAAAGAAGATTTACCCTTTCAGTTTGACCAAACCCCTTTAGACCAATCAACCCAGGTTTTGGTGCGAAGTGTTATTCCTCTGCGAGAGGCCGTTGAAAGTACTGAGAAACAATTGTTGGAGAAAGCCTATATGAATTACCGAACAACCAGGCAGATGGCAGGAGCCTTGAAGGTTAATGCCTCAACTATAGTAAGAAAAGCGGCCAAATATGGTTTGAAGGTTAGAGAATAAAATGCTTTTTAATTTGTTGCGTATATGCAACAAATAATGCTATGACGCAACAAAAGGGGCTGAATAATAGCAGGCCCAATTCTCACAGGGTTCGCCAGACCGAAAGAATATTTATCTATCAATAAAACTATTTTATGACAATAAGGAGTAAAATAGAATAAATATTTCATCGCCCTTGTTGCTTTTTAGCAACGGTTGTAAAGATTGGTACAAGAGAATAAAAGTAAGATTAACCCTGAGGCTGCCATGCTGCTTGAGAAATACAAGCACTTGGCAGGCTTTTTGCATTGTTAATAAGCAGACATATCCTGGATGACCCTATCATAATATATTAGAGCCAACACCAAGAGAGAGAAAGCAATCATTACAATTCATAAATATTTTGATTTAATTGGGATAATGTTTATACTATCACCCCTCACCGTTATCCCGGTATTTCAATCTTAATTGGAAGGGGTGCGAGCTTTGATTGACTTAAGGTGCAAAAAGTGTAACCGCTTGCTGGGAAAATACAAAGACTGCAAGCAGCTGGAGATAAAATGCCCTCGTTGTGGATACAATAACCAGGTTTACTGGCCCAATGACAGCAGGACCAAGATAGGAGTGGAGCAGGACCGCTTAAGAAAAAAAGAATCCAATAGGTAGCAACTTGGAAACGTTATTAGAGAGCCTTTGAGCCCCATCCATTAATAGCTTTGGATGGGGTGTCGTTTCTGTTGTTATAGATGATCCTACAGATTAGGAAGAAAGTGAGGGGGAGATGAAAGAATTTCGTTGCCGAAAATGCCACAAATTGTTGGGTAAATACCGGGGAAATTTGGAACTGGAAATAAAGTGTCCGCGGTGCGGATCAAACAACCATTTGTTGCAGACTGAGAGTACATTCATTGCCTCCAGGAGATTGGCTTTGACAGTTAAGCCGGCTTTAGAAAGATAAAAGAGATTAAGTCAATTGTATATAAAGTTGAGAGCCTTAGAGCCCCACAAGATTATCCCAAGATAATCTGTGGGGCTTTTTTATTGGGAGGAGGTGGACTGCCAGAGGATATCCGGAATCTCAAGTCCAGGTGGGCTAACACTAAACTGACAGAGTTGATTTTTAGAAAAGGGGAGGATTAGTAATGTCGGATTTTGTACAAAAACTAGATATGAAAAGAGCCGATTATCCAAAGAAAATAGCCGTAAGCGGTTTCGGCGAAAGAAAATGCAATTTTGAAGGTATGGGCAGAAATGTTGGCAACATATACAAAAATTTTAGAGAAGTTGTATGTGTTGAAGCATGTCGTACTCCTTATGGAGTGGTGGGCGGAAAGTTAAAAGAATACGATGCTCCACAATTGGGTGCACTGGCTATAAAAGAAGTCATAAGAAGAACCAATGGCAAGGTTAAACCTGAGGATGTTGATTATGTATACATGGGTCAGGTAGTACCAGCCGGAAATGGACAAATTCCCGGACGCCAGGCAACTATACTGGGTGGACTACCCGAATCAGTTCCCGCTATTTCAGTGAACAAAGTCTGTTCTTCCGGTATTAAAACCATTGATCTAGGGGTACAGGCCATCATGCTGGGCAAGGCCGACATAGTCATAGCTGGAGGACAGGAAAGCATGTCTAACTGCCCTTATTCATTGCCGAATCTCAGATACGGACAGCGCATGGGTTTGCTTAACAGTCCCTGTGTGGATTTGATGGTTTACGATGGACTATGGGATGCCTTTTACAATCGGCATATGGCCATTCATGGTTCAGAAACTTCGGATGAATTTGGTTTCACCCGTCAAGACAATGATGACTGGGGCTTCCTATCCCAAAAAAGAGCAGTTGCTGCAATGGAAGCCGGAAGACTTGATGATGAGATTTTCCCCGTAGAGATCAAAAGGGGTAAAGAAATATTCGATAAAGATGAAGGACCCAGACCCCAAACTACTATAGAAGGTCTGGCCAAGCTTCCTCCGGTATTTAACCATAAGAGCACCGTAACCGGGGAACCGGGCAGTGTAACGGCTGGAAATGCTCCTGGGGTTAATGACGGCGGCGATGTTTGTCTATTGATGAGCCGGGAAAAAGCGGATGAACTGGGAATGAAGCCCCTGTTTACCGTCGTTGACTATGCTGAAGTATCCCAGCCCACCAAGGATATTGCCACTGTTCCGGGTCTTTCCATCAAGAAGGTATTGGATCAAAACGGAATGACCTACAAGGATGTTGATCTAATAGAAATAAACGAAGCCTTTGCGGCGGTGGTACTGGTTAGTGCCGGTAGTGTTCTGGGAATGAGCAAAGAAGAGATGATTGAAAAGGTCAATGTCAACGGCAGTGCCATAGCTTATGGTCATCCTATCGGAGCCACCGGGGCTAGAATAGTTATGACCCTGGCTTATGAACTGCGCCGTCGGGGTGGCGGATACGGAGTTTGCGGAATATGCTCCGGACATGCCCAGGGTGATGCCATGCTGATAAAGGTAGAACCCTAAATTTCTCTCGAAGATTATTAGATTAGGAGGCGAAACAGGTGGAGATTAAAAAAGTCATGGTTATCGGAGCCGGTCAGATGGGCGGCGGTATAGCCCAAGTAGCTGCTCAAACCGGTTGGGAAACCGTTCAGTATGATATAACAATGGAATTGGTCAATAAAGGAATTGCGGTAATGGATAAAAATCTGTCCCGCAATGTATCCAAAGGAAAGATGAGTGAAGATGAAAAGGCAGCAATACTAGGACGCATCAAACCTTCGGTCAGTCTTGCAGATGCTGCTGATTGCGACCTGGTTATAGAAGCTATTGTGGAAAATTTTGCTATCAAGGAAAAGGTATTCAAGGAACTGGACGCTATTGCACCACCACATGCTATTTTGGCCAGTAACACCTCATCCCTGCCTATAACTCAGATTGCGGCTGTTACCAAGCG
>CAZPSR010000164.1:0-5079 GCA_964589135.1 uncultured Syntrophomonas sp. | reverse complement strand
AACATAAATTAACTAAATACGCAAGAAACAAGGTATTTTGTTAACAAAAGTTGTTGACAAAACTTTATCTATCTGTTAACTTTAAGTTACGAAGTTGCAAAAAGTTAACGGGTGGAGGGGATACATTGATGACATTTTCCATAGCACGAAATATCCGTGCAGAAAGAGTCAGGTGCGGATTCACTCAACTACAAATGGCCCATAAATTAGGACTGTCGGCTACAGGATACAATCACAAGGAGAATGGCAAGAGACAATTTACCTTGGAGGAGTTCATCCTGATATGCAAAATATTAGAAGTTGATCCAGATACTTTAATTACTAAGTCCCGATAAAGGGCTTTTTTGCCTCTTCGAGTTTCGAAAAGTTAACAAACGGTGGGTGGAGGGTAGGGTTAGGCGGGGAAAAAGGGCTGTTATGTCTCGAAAATGGAATGAAAGGGGGGAGGAGGTTGAAAGGGTTATTGGTTGCATTGGCCATTTCCATTTCCCTAATTGCTGGAATGGTAAGTACCTTATACGTTTTCACCAGAATATACCTTCAGGCATAGCAGCAACTTGGGCCTTACCGTGTGTGGACAGTATGGGAGCTTAAACCGTAAATGGGAGGAGGGTAAAAAATGACTGAACTACAGCAAATGTTTTTATTCTGCACTTTCATTTATTATTTATTTAAAGGATCATTATTTGTAGTGTTGTATGTAGCCCTGGTAATTGTGGAGAAACATGCTAGACAGCGACAGGAAGAAATTAGAAAGATGTTGAGAGCCAAGAGAGCTGATGAACAGGAAAGATGGAAAGTTGCCTATAGTTTATTGGAAAAAGAAAAAGAAACACCTGCAGTGCAACCCTTGTCATTAACCCAGCTATTCAATAATCCACATTCATTTACTGCATATTCCAGTGTTAATGCACTTGACTCGGCCCCCAAAGATAAGCAGGTTTCAGACCCTCGTACCGGAAAAAGCATAAAGCAAATCGGGGATAAAGAGCTCATGGTGGACTTGAAGAAAGTATCATAGGATATTTGATGAGTCTAAGTTGAATATCAAAAAAGAAAGGGGAAAAGAGCTGGATTTCCAATGAGAGAACAGCAGGTAAACCATAAACGGAGATGACGTCTTAAGAAGATGCCATCTCCAATTTTATGTCAGAACCCCAAAGACTAATTGATATGGCCTGGGGCTTTTTCCTTAGTAAAAACTTTACCCTTAAGAGTAAAATGCTACAATATAAATGCAGTGCTAGCTGTAACCCTAATCGTATATTTCCGACTACGCATAAGCAGGATTGAGTATTAACCCGGTACGATACAGGGTTATAGAACTTATCCTGCCGTTGGAAAGATGGTTATGAGGAAGATATCTTTTCAAGTCAGGTGTTAATGAAAGCCTGCTTACGTATTTCCGGGAATTCAGTTTAGTATTAATTAGAGCAGGAGCGAAGTTTTTGAATGGAGAAGTGTAATCATGAAAATTTGGAGCAGATCTATTCACATCGGGAAAACGCTAGAATGATCACCATACCTGAAGCCCGGGAAATACTCCAGGGTTCTATATGTTATGGCCCGATTAATGGACCTGATACCACCTTATATAACAAAGATGATAAATGGTATCAGGTGGTTTTGCCTTGCCTGTCTTGTCTGGGCATAAGTGAGTACGATGATATAACCCCGGTAGTTGAAATAGCCGAAATTAGTATTGAGGAATTGCTGGAAAGCTAAATTATCCAGAAGCCTCCCATCTACTGGGATGGTGCAATAAATATGTTAAGCTGGAAAGCAGCCCGGGTAGAGCAAGGAGGTAGCCTGAAGCCATAACCTGGCGCTACTTAGCAAAGGGTAAGTGGGAGTAGTAAGTGAGCAAAGCTATCTGTTTGGGGCCTGGCCAGAGTTGGTTCAGGATATTATAGGGGAGGGGGATAGGCCTTGAAACAACTGATACAGGTTTGTGGAGATCCAACGGTGGATTGGTTCAGAATTCATAATGAAAACATTATCGTAAGGGGCGGGGTATACTTCTGGAAAAAACAACAGGAAACTTCCCGGGTGCGAATAAGTTCCAAGCCGGGAGGAGCAGCCATGGTTTTTCAGCTATTGAAGGAAATGATACCGGAGGAGTTTGCTTTAATAGAAGGAGTAGTTCTGGATGAAGAACTACTGGAGCGTCCCAAAGACGATCGGATAACTACTTCCTGGACCCTATGGAAAGAATACCCCAATCCGGGGTTAAACCTTACCGCCTTTAGGCTGATGGAATGGCAGGAATTTGAGCCTGGTTCCTGGGATTATGGAACCCACTCCTTGACTGGCAGCCCCCAATTATTAGTGGTTCAGGATAGTGGTTTAGGATTTCGTTACCAATCCCAGGGATGGCCAGAAGCTTTGTCTGATGGTGAGCATAAAAGACCGGAACATATCATTTTTAAATTGGGCCAATATGGCGATATGCGCGAAAATCCCCTTTTAAACCAGATAGAGGATTTGGGCCTGGCTCAGCAGACTACC
Source organism: uncultured Syntrophomonas sp. (assembly GCA_964589135.1). Classification (GTDB taxonomy): domain Bacteria; phylum Bacillota; class Syntrophomonadia; order Syntrophomonadales; family Syntrophomonadaceae; genus JAAYJK01. The sequence goes on along the minus strand of CAZPSR010000164.1, from coordinate 2,571 downwards.
ATGGTTACTTCCTTGAGTGATTTGCGTTCTTGTGCGGTGAAAGTGGGGATTTCCCTTTCCTGGGAAAGAATGTTGGAAGAAGTGGTGGCAGCAGTTGGCAGCAGCAATGGCCCCTTTTGGGATAAGAACTCAGATAGCTTAAAATACAAACAGGTAGTGGTGACAATTGGAGCTAGTGGAGCGGTTATAGTAGGGCAGAAGGCCAACACCCTGATTTTCGACTGCCGGGGACAAGAAGGAGATTTAGCTGCTCAGTATCCGGGGCAGATGATAGGTTATAACACTTGTGTACTGGGAGCTCTGGCAGCGGGCTGGGTAGAAAATCCCCAGGCTCCTGATTGGGGCAGGTCTGTTTACCGGGGCATTGCTCTGGCCCGTTTACTGCATATTAAAGGCCTGGAAGTGGTAGTAGATGAAAATCATAAATCCCTGCAATATCCCTATGCTATGTTGGCTCAGGCCTATCGGCAATGGATTGCAAAGCCAGCTCTGCCCCTAAATATCTTAGATAAAACTCTGGGTCTAGGCATATTTGTTGATGATCGGAACCTGGCTAATACTTCCAGAACTCTTGGTAGATGGACCATATTGGAAAAGACCTTGATAAAAGGGGATATGATCCAGCAGGATTACCTGAAAAACACCCGGAATATTGAAGCAGTTAGCGAATGTGCCAGTAATATTGTAGTCTATGGACCTCGCAAGGCCTTGCCGGATGTACCTATTGAGATTGTGGGCTCATGGTATAGCGCTGATCGCCAGGAAGTGGAAGGGGTCAGAAGTGTGAATAATGCCATGAGGAATTATTTGCAGCTGAAAAGGCCGGATAATCCTCTCTGTGTAGCAGTATTCGGACCTCCGGGAGCCGGTAAATCATTTGTTATTAAGGAGATAGCTAAAGGCTTGGGCCTGGCTGCGGATGCCCAAGTGACCTTTAACCTGTCCCAGTTCCGGTCGGCCAGTGAACTGCAGACTGCCTTTAACCAAATCAGAGATTTGAACTTAAAAGGCAAGACTCCACTGGTTTTCTGGGATGAATTTGATACCCCCTGTGAGGGACAGCCTTTAGGATGGCTGCAATATTTCCTGGCTCCTATGCAGGATGGAGAGTTTACTGATCAGGGGCAGACCCATCCCCTGGGTCCAGGCATTTATGTCTTTGCGGGAGCAACCCGCTATTCCTTTGAGGACTTTAGGGCCGGCAACGACGCCCGGGATCGCCAGGCCAAGAAACCTGATTTTATCAGCAGGTTGCGGGCTTATATAAATATTAGGGGTATAAATGGAGATCCCAACACAGTTGTTGATAGATTATATATGATTCGCCGGGCCTTCATACTTAGACAGTACCTGGAGGCAGAGGCCCCCCACATCAAGTCAGAAGGGCAAATAGAAATCGAAGCCGGGGTTCTGGATGCCTTTTTGCGGGTAAGCCAATACCTGCATGGGGCCCGGTCCCTGGATAATTTGGTGAAAATGAGCAGTTTACATGATAAGCGAAAATATGAATTGTCCAGTCTGCCCCCGGATCATATCCTGAAGATGCATGTTAATTTGGACGAATTTAATGCTTTGGCCCGGATGGGACATCGGGAGATGCTGCGTATTGGAATTTCCGGACATATTAACCTGGATCCCAATCAAATGAAGGTGCTGCAACAAGCGGTGCAAAGGGCCATAGATTTTATCGAGGAACAGTTTCCGGACCGTTATCTCACCGTTTTTTCGCCTTTGGCTATTGGGTCTGATCGCCTGGTAGCCCGGGAATTATTGAAAAAGGAAAACTCTCGCTTGATAGCGGTACTGCCGGTTCCTCAGGAAGAATATATTAACGATTTTGGCTTGACTGATGACTACTGGGTAGACCAAGAAAGCGCCGAATTGAGGCAAGAATTCAAATACTGGTTATCTGAACGGGCCACGGAGATAATAAATATTCCTCCTCAGCCCAGCCGGAGAGAAGCTTATCTAAAGGCTGGATACTTTATTGCCGAGCACAGCGATGTTATGATAGTAGTTTGGGATGGACAAAGTGATCTGGAGAGCTCGGTTACCGCTCAGATTGTGGCCCAGGCTGAAAAACTCCACAAACCCCTTTGTCATGTCTGGGCTCGCAACCATAAGCTGGATTCCTCCTGGAGTGGGGGAATAGATAAACATGGCGAGGTCAGATATAAACGCTTTTCCTGTGCCCAGTCCAGTGATTGGCTGGATATATGACAGCCGGAGAACCATCGTCAGACTGAATCCCGATCTGGAATCTTTGGAACTGGCGCAAGATTTTGGCCGGAATTTTGCCCGGGCGGTATCCGGTGAAGATGAGATTTTGGAACTAGCTCTGGACTACCAAAAAAGGGCTAATACCAACCGGGATATTCCGGTGCGGCAGGAGGACTACATTAAAAGCTATGCCAATGAGGATCTTATCGTTTATTGGAATCTGGCTCGCTGTACTCAAAGGTACCAATTGTTTCGTCAACCTGGGAACAGTCTTCAATCCGAAACTAAGCCCTGGTCAAGATTGATGCCGAGTAACCGGAGAAAATAATAAAAACCATAAATGCATGTCCT
>CAZPSR010000163.1:0-5146 GCA_964589135.1 uncultured Syntrophomonas sp. | reverse complement strand
GGACTGGTTGATCAAGTAGTGGCCAAAGAAGACTTGATGGATTATGTCAGGGGAATAGCTAAACGAATTGCGGCCAAAGGCCAGCTTTCGGTAAGGTTCTGTAAAGTGGCGGTTAACGAGGGAATGCAGACTGACATAGACCGGGCTATGAGCATTGAAGCCGACCTGTTTGGTTTATGCTTTGCCACCCAGGACCAAAAAGAAGGTATGTCGGCTTTTGTTGAGAAGAGGAAAGCCCAATTTACCGGGAAATAAATAGAATTTAGGGAGATGAGATTTTATGGATTTTAGTTTAAGCGAAGAGTCATTAATGATGCGGGATATGTTTAGGAAATTCTCCAAGAACGAAGTTGAGCCCCTAGCTGCGGAATTGGACAAAACCCATGAATTTCCTATGGTTACTTTCAAGAAGATGGCTGATCTGGGTTTATGCGGACTGCCTATCCCAGAGGAATGGGGCGGAGCCGGAGCATCCTACCTTGACTTTGCTATATTTGTAGAGGAACTGGCCAAGTGCTGCGCTTCTACTGCGGTTATCATGAGCGTACATACCGGCTTAGGATGTATGAGTACCTATCTGTACGGCAGCCAGCGCTTAAAAGAAAAATATCTGCGGGCTCTGTGTACTGGAGAAATCGTGGGGGCCTATGCCCTTACCGAACCCAATGCTGGTTCTGATGCCGCTTCTCTAAAATGCCGAGCTGAAGATAAGGGTGATCACTTCCTGGTCAATGGCAGCAAAATATTTATCACTAATGGGGGAGTAGCCACTACTTATTGTACCTTTGTAAAAACTGATCCCACCCAACCCTCAGGCCGGGGAATAACCTGTTTGATCATTGAGAAGGATACCCCAGGATTCACCATGAGCAAACCGGTAGAGAAAATGGGGATGAGTGGATCACCTACCGTTGAGCTCTATTTTGAAGATGTCAAGGTTCCTAAAGAAAACGTATTGGGTGAAGTCAATAATGGTTTTGCGGTAGCTATGGGCCTATTGGCTGGGGGCCGTATAACCATTGGTGCTCAGGGCCTGGGTATTGGTGAAGGAGCATTGGAATATACCATTAATTATATCAAGGAAAGACAACAGTTTGGTAAACCCCTGGCCGCCAATCAGGGGGTACAGTTTATGGTAGCAGATATGGCAACGGCTTTGGATGCTGCTCAGTTATTAATCTATCGGGCTGCCTGGTTGAAGGATAATGGATTGCCCCATAATGCTCAGGCTTCCATGGGTAAGAAATTTGCCACTGACACCGCTATGGAAGTATGTACCAACTGTGTCCAGCTCATGGGCGGCTATGGCTACTGCAGTGAGTTCCCGATAGAACGCATGATGAGAGATGTTAAGATAACCCAGATCTATGAGGGTTCCAACCAGATCCAAAGAATGATCATCGGTCGGGAAGTTATCGGCAAGTGGTAAAAAAGGTTTCCGGAGAACCCTGGTTCTCCGGAATACCCCATATATAGAATCTATGATCTTTTAGAAGTATGTAAAAGGTGCAACACAGGTGAGCTCTAGGTGATTAAATGGAGGAGGAGGTTCGAGAATGGGAAAACCACAGAAAATCAGTTTGAAAGACGCAGCCAATTTGATTCAGGATGGTGACCTTTTAGCCTTTAGCGGATTCACCATCTGGCGCCGGCCCATGGCCCTCATTTATGAAATGGTCCGGCAGGGTAAAAAGGATTTGCATCTATTCGAGGTTAACGGAGGCACCCACACTGAAGTTCTAGCTGGAGCCGGTGCTATTAAAATGTGGGAGTCCTGCTGGGTTGGACATGAGCTTTATGGCAAATTGGGTGAAGGGGTAGCTCGTGGCCAGGTAGAAGGAACTATATTGGTAGAAGACTACAGTCACGGTCAAATGGTGGCCCGTTTGTTAGCAGGAGCTTTTGGTCTGCCCTTTTTCCCCACCGCTCTGTCAATGGGGACCGACATACTAAATCCCAAGTTTGATATGTTGGGCAAGGCCGGTCTAAGAGATGGCTCCAATCCCAAGATACCCTTAAAGAAGTATGATACCCTTAAAGACCCCATGTATGATATGGGCGAAATCCTCTTAATGCCGGCAGCCAATCCTGACTGGGCCTTGATCTATGCCTCCCAGGTAGGAGATGAGGGCACAGTTAGGGTCTTCTCCCAGACTTATGTGGATCCCGAAGTTATTAAGGCTGCTGACAAAGTAATCGTTTTGGCAGAAGAAATAGTACCAGACAGCTACCTCAGGCAGGAACCGGAAAAGAACATCGCTACCGGCTATGCTATTGATTATGTGGTAGAATGCCCGTATGGTGCACATCCCACGGGTTCTCAATTCTTCTATGATGTTGATGCCGATTTTATCCGGCAGTTCTATACCGCATCCAAGAGCAAGGAAGCCTATGACAAATGGGCTCAGGAATGGATATTTGGAGTATCCAGTCATGAAGAGTATCTGGAAAAACTAGGCGTTGACCGGCTGACCAAGCTGAAAGCCAATTCGGTGGTAGGCTATTCCACTACTGTGAAAAGGGGGACGAGATAAATGACTGCTCAAAAAGAATACGCCAAAGAATATAAAGGAATTGACCTTTTGGCTGTTGCTGCAGCCCGAGAGGTAAATGATGGTGATATCGTTTTTGCAGGTACTGGTCTTCCCATGTTGGCAATAATGCTGGCCCAGTTAGCTGATGCTCCCAATGCCGTATGCATTTACGAAGCAGGCAGTATTGACGGAAGGCCTATTGACCTGCCTACCTCAGTGGGGGATTCCCGCTGTGCTTACCAGGCCAGTATGGCTGCTGGCTTAACTGAAACCTTCTACGGTCAGTTGCACTGTGGATACGTGGATCTGGCTTTCTTGGGTGGGGCGGAAATTGACCAATACGGTAATGTTAACACTACCGTAGTCGGAGATTATGCCGCACCACAAAAACGCTTTACCGGCAGTGGTGGAAATCCGGATATAAATTCACTGGCTAAGCGAACCGTTTTCATTATGGTTCAGGAAAAACGGCGTTTCAAAGAGAATGTTGATTATATTACTTCACCGGGATGGCGCTTGCCCAAATGGCCTTCTGGCGAAATGGTCCCGAAACAAGAAATATACGGTAAATACTTCCAGGGAGGCCCTTCGGCGGTGATTACCAATATGGGCGTTTTCCGCTTTGATGAAAATGGCCTGATGTATCTGGATACGGTACATCCCGGCTTTACCCCGGAACAGGTCAAGGAAAACTGTGCATTTGATCTTAATATATCCCGGTGTAAAGGTGAGACAGAGCCCCCCAGTGTACACGAAATTGAACTCTTGTACACCAAGGTTGATCCGGAGGGTATCTTCTTACCATAAATTTTTGACCCCCTTTAATATAACCCTCATAATATTTGTGCACGACTTCAAGAATTTATCTTTATAAATTTGGAGTCGTGCCTTTTTCTTTTAACTACTTGGTTACCTGCTTTTCACGATCAATTGATTAAATTTTAACTTTTGTTTCTTAGCTTCCGTCTTCAAGGCCTATTCTTATCAGTCCGTGGAATGAGGTGATATTATTCTTAACTGGGAGATGCTGGAGTTATTATTTGAGCAAAACCGTTATATGGCGGTAGTTTTTTTGGATCAGGATGGGATTATTCAATATCTCAATGAAACCTATCTTAAAATCCTGGATCTACCCCGGCATGAGGTGGTGGGAAAGCATGTCCTGGATATAACCCCCCACAGCCGGGCTTATATTACTCTGCAAACCGGCAAGGCCAAAGTAGGGTATAAATGGGTGGTTAATGGCACCATACTTTAGGTACCTCCCTGCCCATTTTTCAATATCATAAAGTTATCGGGGTATTTGGTTATACTATGTGTCTGGATCTATGGGATGGTAAAAATATTTTAGACGAGATATTATCCAATCTGAATTTGTATAAAGATGAGGTGCACAGGTTGCATCGTGCAGTTTATTCTTTTGAAGACATTCAATATCAAAGCCAGGCCATGCAGGATATAATGAAACTGGCCCGGCAGGTGGCCAATCATCCCCTTACTACGGTGCTTATAACCGGAGAAAGTGGAACCGGCAAGGAGCTCCTGGCTCATGCCATTCATAATGCCAGTCGCCGCGGCCACAGGCCCTTTGTGCGGGTCAATTGTGCGGCGATTCCGGAAAGCCTGCTGGAGTCTGAGTTATTCGGATATGAAGAAGGCGCCTATATCGGTGCCAAAAAGGGCGGTAAATTAGGTAAGTTTGAATTAGCGGATACCGGTACCATTTTCCTGGATGAAATTGCGGAAATGCCTTTAAATATGCAGAGTAAGCTCTTGTTTGTGTTACAGGAGGGAGTGGTGGAAAGACTGGGGGGGGTAAATCCCAGCAAAATCAATGTAAGAGTTATTGCTGCCACTAATCGGGATTTGGAGAAGATGGTTAAAGAGGGCAGTTTCCGCCAGGATTTGTATTATCGCTTAAACGTGGTTTGTATTAGGATACCGCCATTAAGAGAGCGGTTGGAAGACCTAAGGGTGTTAACCCCTGCCTTGATGGAAAACTTGAGCCAGCGTTTGAATATTAGCTCAAGGAAAATGCATGAGAAAGCTCTGCAAGTATTGCTCCAACATAGCTGGCCCGGTAATGTACGGGAACTGGAAAATGTCTTGGAAAGAAGCTTGATTTTAGCTGATATGGAAGGGGCGGAGATGCTATTAAATAGGCATATAAACATTTCGGAAGAGCAATTGGATCTGGATCATTTGCCTTCAGGACAGAGTTTGAAAGCTATATTGGAGGAATATGAGAAGCAATTGCTGGCCAAAATTCTCCAAAAATGCCAGTTCGATGTGGCAGGAGCAGCTCAGCAGCTTCAATTGGATCGATCCTCTCTATATCGAAAATTAAGAAAATATGGTTTGTGTATTAGTAATAAATACAATATTAATTAATTGGTAAACTTACTACAGATATTCTTATTTTTGCCTCTAGATTAACGCCAACCCGAGGCAGATCTATAAATAAATGGTATAAATACCAAAAACAAGTAGCTATCTGCTTCTGTGATATGAAGAGAACTCCTGTATATGGGGGTTCTCTCTTTTATTTTTTCTGGCACGTATATTGCTAGCTATATAAATAGTACCAAGAAAGGGGGAGAGATGAAGCATTG
>CAZPSR010000162.1:0-5169 GCA_964589135.1 uncultured Syntrophomonas sp. | reverse complement strand
AGCTCCTGTTGGTTCCGTCCCAGCTCAGGTTAAAACTCCCCAGTAAGCTCATATTCTTTTTTTATATAGCTGCCAATTATCCTTAAGCAGTTTTTCTTCCCATTCCATTTGCAGTAGAGCCAGGTCGTCGCTGTAATCTTCCTGCTCCTTATCCTCTTCATAATCAAGATATTCCAATATCTCAATAGTGAAATTATCTTCACCCAATTCTTTCCATTCCTGTCGCAACTCCAGATTAGGGTGAAGCCCACCCTGTAATCTTGCCCTGTTGCTATTGATTACTCCCTTTAAATCCTTTGCCTTTTGAATATAGCATTTCCTCGTTGCTTTCGAGCTAATCATAAATACACCCATGTCGGGCTTCATTTCCTTGTACAGCTCTTTCAGTTCTTTCTTGCGCTGTTTATCCATATATCAATACCCCATCTCCCGCAATATCCTAGCCAGAGTATGCAAACGTTCTCCGATTAATTCATCATCATTACTGAGAGCTTGCTTGAATAGTTGTATATCTTCATCAATTTTATCGTTATCTGTACATACTCTTACTGTCATAGCATCACCCTGCAAACCAATCCGGTCAATAACCGGGTTTTCAGGGTCATAAAATTTCGTGAAGCGATAAGCCTCCCGAAAATGCAATTGGGACCTTAAAACCAGGATAGCCAGGTCCAGTACCCGGTGCAAGGGTAATTCCTCTGACTGCCTGGACCATTTTTCCCCGGTGTATCTCCATACCTTGGCTGATATATCAACCTTGCCCCGGTCATTCCATTGGGCCAATCCCAAGGAAAGCCCTTTAGCATCTGAATGGTAGGCATTCCTGCCATCAATTTTTTCATAGTCATCCGCTACAATAACCGGCTTGTGCTTTAGTGTGGTAGGTATTTTCATATTCACCATCCTCTATACTTATAAAGCTAATTAGTAATTAACTAAACTAGTAGTTTACTAATTATTATATCTCAATAAGTGACTATCAGCAAGTTTATTTCGATTCTGCAAAATGCTTGAATAGATTTCTCAAGGTAATTATCGCCCAGGAGCTGAGCAACTTGCTCAAGCATCATGCCCAGCTTCACTACCCCAGGCTGGGACTGTCCTACTCTGGAAAATTACTTTGACTCCCAAAGGGTTGGATAATATACTTTATTAGAGTAATTGCAAATATCAAAAACGCCCGTCACCATGGAGTGTCATCGTTTGATTCCGGTTTATCAGTCAAATAAGGGGAAATTGATTGAAATAGAGGAGGTTTAGTATTTTGCGGAAAGAATTTCGTGAGTTTGCCATGAAAGGAAATGTTATTGATCTGGCAGTTGGTATCATTATCGGGGCGGCGTTTGGGAAAATAGTTAGCTCTTTTGTCAATGATGTCATAATGCCACCCATAGGTCTGCTGTTAGGAAAAGTGGATTTTACCAACCTTTACATTAATTTGTCTGAACAAGATTTTGCTTCATTGGCGGAAGCCACCGAGGCCGGCGCACCTGTAATAAAATATGGAATATTTCTGAACAGTATTATTGATTTCTTAATCATTGCCATGGTGATTTTCCTAATGGTGAAATGGATCAACCGCTTAAAAAGGGAGGAAGCTGCGGCCGAACCCACTAGCAAATCATGTATTTATTGCAAGTCCCAGATAGCATTGGCGGCTACCCGCTGTCCCCACTGCACTTCCGAACTGGATTAAAAATCATGGGATGCTCTTGGGTACCCCATCCCGGTTCCCTATATCTCCGGGATGGGGTTTACTAAAGCTTTAATCAGATTACAGATCAGATCAATATCAGTCAGTGCTTCCAGTATAAATTAGTATGGCATCTCTTAAAAATATGGTTGCACCGGTTTGCACGTTATCATCATAATAGGCGGTAAACCTGGGATCATCCACATACATTTGGGCCAAACCGGCATGGGCTTCTTTGCTGTATTGCCCCCAACTAATACTGAGCCATTTGGCGTGCAATTCCGCTGTTTTCTGACCCAGTTCACCTCCCGGATCACCGTCAGCCAAAGCTGCTTTTAAGGTCTTCCATACCTGCTTGCCAAGTTCTTCTAATTCCTGGTATTGTTCCTGGCTCATACCTTTCCAAGCTTCATTTGACTTATAGACTATCTCATCACCGTATTTTTCTCTAATTTCCTGACCATATTTTTTCTCATTTTCTTCTATCATTCTCTGTTTGAAGCCGGCAAATTTTTCGTTGTCGCTCATAGTCTTGCCTCCTTCTTTTGCCGCAATGGTTTGATCAACATTATTAATCAACTCTTCCAATTCTGCTTTTTTTTCTAGGAGTTGGCGCCGATGTTCATACAGTGCAGCCAGGCTGTCAAATGAAGATGAATCTATAATCTCCCTGACCCGGTACAAACCTACCCCCAGTTCCTTGTAGAATAGAATTTGCTGTAATCTATCAACCTCAGCTTTACCATAAATTCTATACCCCGATGAATTAATTCTAGTCGGCTTTAGAATTCCTATTTCATCGTAGTACCGAAGGGTTCTGGCACTGATTCCAGCTATCCGGGCTAACTTTTGCACTGTATATTCCATATCTAAAACCTCCTGACATTAGAAGTATAAACCTTTACGCAGCGTTAAGGTCAATAGTATTGGTTTAACCGAGATCTTAATCATCATAGTTTTCCTCCGGAGTTTCAATAATTACCCCTTCCATATGGTGTTTACTAAACTGTTTGCGCTTTTTACGGTTTTCTTTGCTCTCAAAAACAATGTCCAGATCATAGTTTTCCGGATAAAGCTCCTGGGCATCCACCTGCAGGGTTAGCCTTTTATGGTTTATCTTATATTTCTTTTTCATTACCATTACTACCACTTCTCCCCGACTGTTTTCTGGTTCATAGACTATACCGCAGCGCTTCATGGTGCTGATAAAAACACAGTCACCTTTCTTAAATCTATTTTCTTTCTTTTTCTGCAAAGGCTTTTTCTCGGTCCGGGTAGCTACTGGTAAGGGTTCTTCCTGGGCCTCCCTGGTCTTTGCCCATAATTGGTTGGTAATAGGTTCCAGTGCCTCCTGAGGCCTAGTGCCCGTATCATAGCTTTTCTTCTCCTTATAGGTGATTTCATGGGCTCGTTCAATAATCATTCTTTCTACTCCTAATCTCAAGGCTATTAAAAATGCACAGCTATCTCCCCCTTGGCCTATTTTTAGTTTATAACTGGGCTGCAGGGTTTCCAGATCAAAGGCCATACAAGCATTTTCAAATTCAGGAGTCACGGCTGCAAATTGTTTAATCTCACTAATATGGGTGGAGGCTATTATTGTAGCCCCTTTTTGAAACACTTCTTCCAAAACCGCGATGGCAAATCCCATTCCTTCCGCTGGTTCCGTTCCTGCTCCTAATTCATCCATTATTACCAATGCTGCGGGACTTGACTGATTAATGATTTGAACAATGTTTTTCACATGGGAGGAAAAAGTGCTCAAAGACTGTTCAAGGTTCTGTCCGTCACCGATATCGGCCAGGATAGTATCAAAAACTGCCAATTCGCTGCCCTCCTGCACCGGTATATGCAGACCTGATTGCACCATTAAACATGGGTTCCAGCTCATCAATTAAATATTTAGCGGCATGTGATACCACATAGTTTTTGAGTTCTTCTTTTACTGTGGCATATTCCAGTACTTCCATTACATAATCTTTCATTATTGAGCCTCCTTTAAAAATAGCTTGGTTAAACCTGGTCCTTAAGCTCAAAATGGCGGTTATTGGATGAATGGATAGCCTACTGGCAAATTGGAAGGCAGAACAATTTACATCAGCTGTGATGAGGGCTTTGCATACTGATTATGAGCCAAGTCTCATGATATAAAAATGCCGTGCAATAAGCACGGCATAGTATATCTATTCCAGGGTAATTTTAGTATGTCTGCCTACATCCGTGTTATCAAATAACCAGCCCTAGGCATAAAGAAACAAAGCCATGGCATGGCTTGCTTTCCCCTCCTGGGCTACCATTTTAACTTAAGGTTAATTGATAACAGATTCAGACATACAGTATCTCCTGTCTATTACTTAATCTTATATTAGATTATTTTTCCCCCATAAGTCAAGGAAACAAAGGGTATGGTTAAATTAGAAAGTAGAAAACTGCCCCCTCTGTTCCCGGCCTGGTTTAATTTTCGCATTTATTTATCTCCATGATGACTCCGCGTTTACCTTCAGATCCGGGCTGATATTTGAAAACAACTTGATCACCGGTCTTAAAACCAAGAGAATCCAAGTCTTGCCTCAGCTGCTCACTCAGTTCAAAAGCCCGATAGGCCTCCCCGCTATCTTCTGGTACTCCGCTAATCTGAATCTCGATGGATAAATCATCAATGCGGCCGGTAAATGTTCCGGAATCGCTAAGCAACCCCTCATTATCGCTTGAGGATACTTGATTTTGTCCCGAAGGCTGCTGATTATCGCCAGCTGCTTCATTATTGCTGCTACACCCTACCATCCATGTACAGATCAGGATAATCAGAAGTCCTGCTACATACCTGACTTTTATCATTATACAAACCCCTTTCTCCTAAATAATTTGTATTATAACGATTACGCCAAAGTGCCCTTCCACTTTCACTCAAAAACCAGGATTATCAACTAACTTTCTTCCCGTGGAGCCTAACGCAACAAAAACCTCGGTTTACCGCCGAGGTTTCTATTAAGAATAAAACTCCATTTGATTTATTTATGTGGAGAAGCTTATCCTTCCCTCCCAGTCAGATCACATCGATACCGTCCACCAATTGGAAACCTTAATGCGGTGCTTATCTGCCAATGATCGAGCCTGTTCATAGCAATTTAAGGGAATTGCTACGTGCAAGGGATAATTGCTATTAGACATAAGTTTCCAATGCCTAATAGTCTCGTTCAGGTCTATGGTCTCAAGGGTTTCCACATCGCAAATCAGGTAAGACCCATTGCGATGAGCCACCAGATCAGGCCGATAACTGTGCAAGAGTTGATCCATATCATGAGGATAATCGGGATGTTTACCCGTTACTATTTCATAACCCTGGGATTGATAATTTTTGATCATATGGGAAAGAACGGTATAGTAAACAAATCCAGTCATATAATAGCCTCCTATTGTTCTCAATTAAACGGTGAACTATGTTCTCTTGTGCTAGCCATAGAAAGATTGTTTAT
>CAZPSR010000161.1:0-5178 GCA_964589135.1 uncultured Syntrophomonas sp. | reverse complement strand
ATTATATAAATAAAACCGGTATATTGCAATCCAATAGCTGTTAATATCAAGAGCTAGCCGGTATTAAGTTGGCTCATGGCTTAAAGCCTTGACCTAAAACCAAATTTGAGCTCTGCTTAATATTGGTCCAAACAGGACCTTTATTCCTCCCGGGCTATTACGCAGATGCTGTCCTGGGGACAAGGTATTGACCTGCTGACCGTTTTCTTTAGCTCTTCTTCCTGATCCAGCCTCAAGGTGGAACTTAGTACCACTACGGTAGTGGTCTCTGCTTGAATAATAATTGCACAGTCTTTATATCCCTGGGACTTAATCAGGCTTTCAGTTTTCACTTCTTTTTCCACGGTTTCGCTTATCTTGACTAGTCTTAGAGCTGCTGCATCTCTGGCCTCTTGACTGCATTTCTCTTGATTTATCACCTCTTTCAGGTTTTCCACCTCTTTACTCCTTACCCGCTCCCTTTCCATACGGTATTCGGCAAAAAAGTCCAAGCCGGTCTGTTCGGATATTAATGGATCCGGTTCAATATCCCCTACTACCTCGGGCAGCGACCCAGCAACACTCGGGCTAGGGTCTGGGCCTGCTTCCTTCCCCAGATATCCTGCTACCATACACAAGATAATCACCGCACTCAGGCATAGGAGGATTTTGCCCTGGCCTTTTCCGATAATTATCATTATATCCCTCCTTCTCTGGGCATCACTTGCACCCGATAAACTGGTATATTCAACAAAGTAGCGGTGGCATGAGTTAGTTTTTCTTGCAATTCAGGCCACCGGGCCCCATCTGCTACTACTAAAACCCCTAGTATTTCCGGGGTTTTTTCTTCTATTAAGAGTGGACTGCCTGAACTTACTGCAATATCTTGAACGTTGCTCTGTTCCAAGCTGGTTTTGCTCCCTTGACCATCGGTTTCTTTACTTTCCCGGTTGTCATGGCGCATATTGGTGGCATAGGTTTTTCGTCCACTAGAAGCCAGGGTTATACTTACATCCACCTTTCCCGCACCTTTAATTTTAGCCAGTATTGATGCTACTTCCCGGCTCATTTTGCTGCTGCCCTGACTTGGATCCAGGGACTCCAGTCCGGCCCCGGGCTGTTCAGAGCGGTCCTGGCCTTCCGGCACCGGCCAGATTAAAGCCAAAAGGCCCAGACAGATCAAAATCAGTAATAGGTACTGTACCGGCTTGCTGCGCAGCCATGAACTGCTTGCTCCTCTATTGACTTTTTCCCGGATCCATTCTTCCAACATCTTTCTTTCCTCCTTCAAAATTTATCTCTATTTGCTCCTGGCCCAAACCATACATATTGCTTACCACTTTTCTAACCTTCGTCTCAATTGACTCCTTTTGGCTATCATCCTGGATGCCTGATTGATTAAGTCCCAACCCTAAGCCCTCTTCCTCAAGCTCTTCGGGAGCGATACTAAAGCTTAATTTGGCCAGACTGCCCTGGCTTAAAAAGGCTTCCGTATTCACCTCTTCCACCCCAGGTACCAGGAGCACCACCGCATTTATCTGTCCTTCCAGTTTCTCCTTTAATAAGAGCCCGTTTTGATCCAGTATATCCTGATTTATTTCTTGTCCTCGTGCTGCCATCTCATTAACCCAATCTGCTTCCATTTGATGGTCCCACCATTGAATTTGAAAACTACTGTCCTTGAAAAAGTACCCGAACAGTGGAGTTAACACGGCAATTAGGACAAAGAGGCCGATAGCAAAGCGAACAAAGGGGCGTATGGACCCTTCTGGCAACAAGAGTTCCAGAAAACTGGCCAATATGATAATGGCCAGGATATTTCTTACTATTTCGGCTAAAACGCTCATAAAAATTAACCCTTTCCTATATCACTTCAACATAGCCCAGCCGTTATACATACCGGCTACGATAGCGATCATAATGAAAAACATTAAAGCTACAGCTATTACCGCCGCCAACATAAAGAACAGATGGGTACTCATACTCTCCAATATGGATGCAGTACGGGGATCCCCCAGTGGTTCGGCAATTGCAGATGCTGCCTTATATATTAGAGCTATGGCAGCTATTTTAATTAAAGGCATTAGAATCAAGCCCAAAATGATCAAAACCCCAAATATACTCAAGGCTTGTTTCAACATCACCACATAACCGGCTGCTACTTCGATGGTATCGGAAAACATCTTGCCAATAAGCGGAATGGCATTATCGCTAACATAGCGAGTGGTTCTCAGGGCAACTTTATCCAATACCGATGCATACAAGGCTCTTAGGGTCATAATGCCAACAAACAGGGTTAAGAAAAATCCCAGGCTTATCCTAGCCATTTCGTAAAAAAACTTGGCCATTTTATCCACTTTAATGGTATCTGACATGTGATTTACTATAGCGAGAATGGCTGACATAATAATTAAAGGAAATACTATTATGTTGATAGCATTGGCAAAGGCAGTCGATGCGGTCATCAAAAAGGGAAAAAGCATAACCGAAGCATTGATATTGCCCAGACCGGCAGTCAAAACCAGCATTTGGGGAAGCATTCCTACCATAAAGGTAACCATAGTTTCAATGGTCTCTTGTCCTACTCCTAATACCAGTTTAAAGGAGCTTATAGCCAGGGCACATAGAGCCAGAAAACAGGCCAGATAAGAAATACGTGCTACATCCGAGGAAAAAGCCCTTTGCAGATTGATTAACAGAGCTGAAATAACGGCTAGGATAATTATTTTAGCTAAAAGGCTGGTATTGGCTACTACTTCTTTGAACATCAAGCGCAGTAGATCGCCACCCAGGTTCTTTAGGTCCAGATCCCATTCTCCCTTGATGAAATTTACTATCCAATCTTTTACCGTGTTCCCTTCCAAATAGCTAGCCATCTCCAAATCCAGCTGCTTTTTATAGCCGTCCAAAAATTCCAGGTCCAGACTCTCCATAGTATCCTGCAGGGAAAATGCCGCTTCACTGCTTTCATCACCGGCAGCCAGGACTGCAGTAGCTCCCAGCCAAAATATTAAAAAGCTTATTAATATAACAAAGGCTGATTTGGGATGCATGGCCATCTATACCTCCCCAGGATCAAATAAACCCGGCTTAAACCGGCATGAGTTCCATTAACGATTCCAGTATGGCTACCATTATGGGCAAGGCCAATACGGCAATTATGATTTTGGCTGCAAACTCAACCTTTTTGGCTACTGCCTGTTCACCAGCATCCTGACATATGGCAGCTGCAAATTCAGCCAAATAAGCAACTCCTAATATCTTTAACAGGGTACTCAAAAAGAAATAGTTGATTCCAGCTCGGCGGGTCAATTCGCTCATAATACTAATAATGGAAGTCATTTTCCCCATTAAAAAAGTAAAAATTATAATGCTGAATACTATACTCAGGATAACTGCCATAACCGGCTTTTCTTGCCTGAGGATGAGGAGCATGATGGTGGTTACCAAAGCCAATCCAATAATCTGAGCTATTTCCAATATAATCTCCCCTCTTAATTATTAAAAGGATCCCAGGGTTTAGCTGGCTAAAGATTAAACACCGACCTGACTACAGTAAATAACTCATTCATTAGCTGTACTACCAGGATTAAAACCACTACTACCCCAGCTAGAGTCAACATTTCTGCTTGTTCCTCCTTATTAGCTTGTTTGAGCACAATGGATAGGATTGCTATTAGTATCCCAATTCCAGCAATACGAAAAATTATATCGATATCCACGCAAAAACCTCCTGTTCACTTGACTTGTTTATTACCTCCCTGATTAGATTAAGAGCAGGACAATGACTATACCCATAATAAACCCACCGTAGGACCACAGTTTCTGATTGGCCCCTTGTTCCTGACGGGCCTTTTCTTCCTGTACTTTGACTTCTTCCTGAATCATTAAAAGAAACTTGCGTTGATCAGAACTGTCACTCATTCCCAATTGCTGGGCAGCAGTACCCAATAGCTCCAAATCAACAGCTTTTAGGTGGGAATGAGTTTTTAACCATTCAATCCCCTTTTTCCATGCTTCTCCAGCAGTTAACCCCTCCCGGGCTTTTAGCTTCCCGACAATTTCCTTAAAAAAACCCGCTATGGGATTATGGCAAACTGATGCAGTTCTTTCTAAGGCTAGGGTTAATGGAGTATGCATATAGCTGATTTCTTTTTCCAGGAAGGCCAGAGCAAATCTTAACTCTTTCAGTTCTTCGCTTCGCCTGCCAATGCCATGGGCACCAGACAATCCCCAGACCCCCAGAGCAGAAATTAGCATAAAACTGCCCATGATTTTTACCCAAGCCATATTCAATCCCACCTGATCATTTTTTCTATACTGCCCGGACCTTGGCTCCGAGAAAGCAAAATTATATTCTTAAATATTCTGGCCTCTACCAGTTCACTCATAATCGGACGGCTTACCAGTTCATCCATGCTACCGGCGTGTACACTGCTGATGATACTCACTCCGGCATTAACGCACTCCCTTACTGCCACTGCATCTTCCGGTCGGCCCAGTTCATCAGTAATGATGACCTCAGGCGACATAGCTCGAATAGCCATGATGATTCCAGCTGCTTTAGAGCATGCATCAAGTACATCGGTACGGGGTCCCACATCAAGTTGGGGTATACCCAGATAACAGCCCGCCAGCTCGGACCTTTCATCCACGATAACCACGTTATATGCTTTATGCGGCCCAGGGCCCAGGGACAGGGAGCGGGCTATGTCCCGGAGCAGGGTAGTCTTTCCACAGCGGGGAGGTGACACCAAAAGGGTGTTCTTCACTTTTCCCCCTGGAGCATAAATGGAACCCATAACCCGGGCCGCACAGCCTTTTATCTCCCGAGCTATGCGCAGACAGATACTGGAGAACTCTTTTATTGCTTTAACATTGGCTTCCTGCATCACCACCTGCCCAGCCAGTCCCACCCGGTGACCCCCGGCCAGGGTAATAAATCCTCTTTTTATGTCTTCTTCAAAGGCGTACAGTGAATTATCACTTATGGCAGCGATAGTCCTTATTATGTCTTCCTGGGTAACCTGATAAGAACGCTTAATATCCACCGTGAACCCAGTATTAGCATCCACTCCATATTCTCCTGCTGAATCCCTGATAATAAGAGGCTGCCCGCACCTCATCCTGATTTCTTCCACCTTTAGCAAGTGACCCTGCTCTACCCGTTAAAAGGCCTTGCGGTCTGCCTGAGCTAAA
>CAZPSR010000160.1:0-5234 GCA_964589135.1 uncultured Syntrophomonas sp. | reverse complement strand
AGTTTTTGCTTCTAAACTTGGATTGGGCACTACTCCTAATGATACCCAATAGCATGAATTTGGCTTGCTTTAAAGCCCATATTCATGTGATATTTCTCATTTATATCTAAAGCCCAATTAATGGTATAATGGTTTTAATATGAATATTTTCTACATTAAAGCAAACTTGCTTTACCAGCTTTTGCACCCAAACTCGGTAGGATAATTAGAAAAAATAAAGCCCTTAGCGGGGCCAATTGCAAGAAAACAAGTCTTCAGTGAGGTGAGTTCAATGCAGTATACGGCGGCAGATAAGAACTATGCTGATCGCATCCGTGCTAGTTTCGACCAACAAGGGGTGATGCATACAATTGGGGGAAAACTGGTGAAGGTAGAACCCGGTAAAGTACTCATCGAATTTCCATTCTCAAATGGCATAACTCAGCAGCATGGGTTTGTTCATGCCGGCATTCTAACAACAGTGGTTGACAGTGCTTGCGGCTACGCTGCCAGCACTCTTATGCCTGCAGACTCCGAGGTGTTGACCATCGAATACAAGGTCAACTTTTTATCTCCAGCCAAAGGCAGCGAGTTTTTGGCGGTGGGAAAGGTACTTAAACCGGGACGCACAATCACCGTATGTTCTGGGGAAGTTTTAGCCAAGAATGGATCCGAGTATAAAACGGTAGTTATAATGCAAACTACTATGATGGCGATTTTCAAATAGGGTTAGGCCCGCGGGCCTAGGCTCGCGGCCCCAGACCCACCCCCCGTCGACAACCCGGCTTATACAAATACCAGGCTAGATCTCATTCTCCTTTTCCCTTAACCTTCTCTGGTAATATATAAAAATCGGTAAGGGCACAATTATCCAGCCCAGGCTTTTGATCAGGCTGTTTTGGGCTCTGCTCTTCTGCCGACTTATTTCCGAGGTGACCATAGCATCATAACGGGCTTTTAACTCGGTCTCAGACAGTTTTTCCAAATTCTCACCATCGGGGTTCCTCTGCTTATCAAACTGTTTATATTCTTCAAAGGACTGATAGTAGGGGGTGGGATATACCATATCGGCCACCGCCATGAAGGCGGCCACGCTCCCGCCAATGGTCATCATCAGAGTGGCAAAGAGCACCAGGTAAATGTAGACGTTTTTAATCACTAGGTTTCCTCCTTCCGCTTGGCTGGTCTTAACTGCCGCTGCAATCACTCCTACTAAAAGCCCGGCAACCACCAGCATAATTACTGCTGCAATTATGGATACCATAAGTTCACCTCATCAATAATAGTTTAATACCGGTAATTGTCTATCACTGCTGTTAATTCTATATACGTCATTAATTTTCCTGGCTTGCACTCACAATCAAATGTTTTACCGAAAACCTTGTTCTTTTAGCTTCCCTGCTGCCTTGACAAGCAAAGCTTAGGAGCATAAGTTACTTATATACCTTATTTATATTGAATCATTACCAGAAACATGTACCTGCTCCCCCCACGGCTTTTCATGCGAACCCGCCTGCTTAAGAAAATCTTAAGATTTTTGGGGAGCAGTTTGTAATTTTTGCCTGCCACAATATAGTTGAAAGGCAGGTGAAATATGTGATAGTACCATGAATAATGGAAAAGGCAATGGAGGCTTATTATGGAAAAAATGACTGTACTGGTCTGTGATGATGACCGGGCTATCGTAGAAGCTCTGGAAATCTATTTACAGCACGAAGGTTATGGGGTGGTGAAAGCCTATAATGGGGCTGAGGCCTGCCAGGCCTTAGAGGAACATGAAATCCATTTAATCTTATTGGATATTATGATGCCGGAAATGGATGGCTTGTCAGCCACTATCAAAATTCGGGCCGAACGCAATATACCCATTATCATTATTTCGGCCAAATCGGAAGATACGGACAAGATCACCGGACTCAATTTTGGTGCAGACGATTATGTGACCAAACCTTTTAACCCCTTGGAATTGATGGCCCGGGTCAAATCCCAGATGCGCCGCTATACTACCCTGGGCAGTATTGCCCACAAAAACGGTATCTTAAAAAGCGCCGGGTTGGAGCTGGATCGGGAAGCCAAAGAGCTCAGGGTGGATGGCGAAATCATCAGGTTGACCCCAATAGAATACGGAATTACAGAATTTTTGATGGAGAACATGGGACGGGTGTTTTCCACCGCCCAGATATATGAACAGGTATGGAACGAACCTTCTTATGCCGCCGACAACACGGTAGCCGTCCACATAAGAAGGATAAGGGAAAAAATTGAGATCAATCCTAAAGAACCCAAATATTTAAAGGTGGTGTGGGGTATTGGATACAAAATTGAAAGATACTAGCTATTCCAGCGGCTTCAAACTGCTGGCTATTATCCTGGTTTGGCTGGGATTTTTAGGAACTATCGGCGGTTGCCTGTTCTGGCTCAACAACCAATATTTAACCCAATTTTCCAGTTATACCGAAACCTACTCCTTCCAGAGCAGATTCTCTCAGTTATTGTATGACACCGTGAATTATCATGTAACCCAAGCGAATAATACAGAAAAAGCAGAGCAGGATTCGGGGGGAGAAATAGGAAATCTGCCCCGGATGGAGGGCAGGGATGCGGAATTACCTACTATGGTCAACTTCGTATATTATATCCGAAATACTGAAACCGGCCAAAGCTGGAGCAACCTCAAGGCTGAACAGGGCGATCCCATTGATTTCATGCAAAAACAGCCGGCCCGAGCCTTTTTAAATGGCTGGACCTCTGATACCAATATTGCCTTAACCAATTTTGGGTTGGGGGATATCCACTCCCTTGTGGAAGGCCAACCCTATGAGGTATACGCAGCCGTAGCAGAACCCCTGCAGCCGGGAGATAGTTTTTATGATGCCTATATCCAATTTAATCAGAGTAAGATTATATCCCAGACTGCTACAAAGGTAGCCTTCATATCACTGCTCCTTATGGCTTTCGCTTTTATATATCTGATCTATATTACCTATCGCCGGGATCCGGCAGAAATCATAGCCCAGCGTCCAACCAGAATGTATACTGACGTGCACACCCTACTGGTTTTGATAGCCGCTGTGGCCTCATTATTTATAGGGGGCCAGATTGCCCTGACTTCACCCTCTCCCGACTTGCTAGGGTTAGTATTCTTAGGCGTTATTCTCAGTGTGGATATCTTCATAGGTATATTCTATGTTTTGTCCATGACCGAACAGATCAGAACTGGGCAGATCTTTAGCAATACTCTGATTTACCAGCTGTTTTCTAGTGTAAAAAACCTGCTTCGCTTGGCCTTCCGGGGCCAGCTGTTTAAAACCTGGATACTGCTCTTCCTCTTAGGCTATGGCTTGGTAAATGGCTTGCTGTTTATGTGGTGCGGAAATGCGGTATATTTTGGTCGCCCATCCCTGCCCTTTGCGATTATAATATTGCTGGCCTTCAATGCCGCAGCAGTCTATTTTGTGGGCAAATCACTCTTCGCTCTATCTCAGATTATGGAAGGGGTAAAGCAGATAGCCGCCGGAAATACCGACTATCCCTTGAACAGCACCGATATTCCGGTTAGTTTCGACGCTTTCGCTCAGAATATCCTAAACCTGCAGGGAGGACTAAAAAAAGCAGTGGCAACTGCACTCAAGGGTGAGAGGATGAAAACCGATCTTATCACTAATGTTTCCCACGATTTAAAAACTCCGTTGACTTCCATTGTCAATTATGTGGATTTGCTCAAAAAAGAAGAGCTGGATAATCCACGGGCCTTGGAGTATATAAATGTACTGGAGGAAAAATCAGACCGCTTAAAGCAACTGATCGAGGACCTGGTAGAAGCCAGCAAAGCATCCAGCGGCAACCTGGCGGTTACCCAGGAAAGGGTGGATTTGCAGGAGTTGATTATGCAGGCCGGGGGAGAATACCAGGAGAAGATTACCCAGGCTGGGCTGGAACTTAATATCAATTCCCCGGAGGAAAGTATCAGCATCCAAGCTGATGGCCGGCATATGTGGCGCATTGTCGAGAACCTCTTGTCTAATGTGATTAAATACTCCATGCCCAATTCCCGCATCTACATCAATATGGGGCAAGACCATAGCTATGGGTTTTTCACCCTAAAAAATATGTCTCATTATCCCTTGAATATTTCCCCAGAACAGCTCACCGAACGCTTTGTACGGGGGGATGAATCCAGAAGCACTGAAGGATCAGGCTTGGGGCTATCCATTGCTCAGAGTTTAACTGAGCTGCAGGGAGGAAAGTTCCAACTGGAGATCGACGGGGATTTATTTAAGGTCACGGTATCCCTGCCTCGCAGTCCCCTGGACTAGAAAAGCACTAAATCCCAATATACATTTTCCAGCTCGCTATTTTCCTGGCGAGCTGTTTCTTTTGCCCGACCATAATTAATCGGCCTATTCGGGCTGACTATACCGGAGCTTGAGAATTATCGGAAAAGCTTATCCAGGCTGGGCATCAGCTTCAGGTTAATTTCCCTTTAGGCCAGCAGCAGCATCCAAGCCGATAGACGTCATATCCGGCGTAATGCATATAACCTGCTTTTAATGTGCACAGGCCTTACCTTTTATTTACTGTTCTTGCCGTAATTGTTAATTCATATATATTAGCGAATAAATCCCTTTAACTAATAGGATAAGAATTGCAGTCTATATCCGGGAGAAGGTACCGAACTGGATTTAAGCAAAATCTTTCTTACCTATTAGCACTATGATTTGCCGGAGGATTTGTACTCAAGGCATAAACTTAAGCCCAAGCAGCTATCGTAACATTTATCAATTACCAGCCATAAAGTGTTAGAAAGATTAATATTCTACTTACTAAAGGAACCCCGTGAACGGGAGATAAAGTTATTTAGAAAGGAGATAATATCAGTGGCCTATTGGTTGTATTGCCAGTCGTGCAAAGAGTGGAGCAAATCCACTACTCCCATGTCAAAAGATAAAACCTGTTCCTATTGCAGCAAACCCTTTACTGCGCTGCCATCGATTGATCCAGCCCTGGATCAGGAAGCGGCCGAAAAATCAAAAGAGCTGGGAAGCCAAATTAAACCCCTGGAAATAATTGCAACACCGGCAACGCTGGAAATATCTGAAGAAAAATGGCTTCAGCAAACACCACCAGCCCCGGAAACATTGGAGGCTGCAGAAACTGGGGCTGAGGGAACTGCAGAAACAATGGAGACTGCGGAAACGGAGGTGGCGGAAGCACCAGCCGCAGAAGGATCAGCTGCGGAAGCGCAAGCCGCAGAA
>CAZPSR010000159.1:0-5248 GCA_964589135.1 uncultured Syntrophomonas sp. | reverse complement strand
GGTACTGGCTGAAAAACAGCAGCAGAAGCAAGAGTTTTGGGATAATATTGAAGAAGGCCAGATCCGCCCGGGCAAGGTAAAAAGAATAGTAGATTACGGTGCCTTTATTGATTTAGGCGGCTATGAAGGTTTGCTCCATGTTTCCGAACTGGACCATAAACGCATAGAGCATCCAGCCGATGTACTGCAGGAAGGCCAGGAGCTGGAAATATTTGTACTGGGAGTTGACACCGAAAAAGAAAGAGTGTCTTTAAGCCGGAAAAAACTGTTGAAGAGCCCCTGGGAGATTGCGTTGGAAACCTTCAAAGAAGGGGACATCATAGACGGGACGGTAGTAAGAATTGCTCCATTTGGTGCTTTTGTTGAACTGGATCCAGGGGTTGATGGACTTGTTCACATATCTCAGCTGGCTGACTATCGGGTAGAGAAACCCGAGGATGTAGTATCAGTTAATCAGCCGGTTAAGGTAAAGATCTTGAGTGTGGATGCCAATGAAAAGAGAATCGGTCTGTCCATCAAGGAAGCCCAAAGGGAGATGGAGCAGCAAGAAGTAGAAGAATATATGGAACAGCAGGAATAGAAATAAGCTTTTGGGGTGGTGCTTATGCCGATATTTGAATACAAATGTGAAGATTGTGGTACACAATTTGATCTTTTAGTATCATACTCGGAAAGAAAAAATGTACAATGCCCTCAATGTTCATCTTCACGAGTGGAGCAACTTCTCTCTCTATTTAACACCGGGGGTAAGCGAACTGCGACTGCTGCACCTCAAAAATGTGACACCTGCAGCATGAGTGGCGGGTGAAGAGTCAAGTATTAAGCTGCCTGAGGCAGCTTTTTTTATACCATGAACCAACACCGATGCACAGGGGGGGAATTATGAGAGCCAGCGGGGTCATATTGTCAGGGGGAAGAAGTTCCAGGATGAACTTTAACAAGGCTTTTGCCGAAATCTCAGGTACCCCAGTACTGGAGATAATTATTAATAAATTGGGCAAATGCTTCGATGATTTAATGATAATAACCAATGAACCTGAATTGTATAAAGGTATGGGGCCGGCCGTACATACCGATCTATACCCTCAGATGGGTCCCATGGCCGGAATACATGCCGGCTTATACTATTCTCAATATAAAAGCATTTTCTTGCTAGGTTGTGATATGCCTTTTTTTAGCATGGAATTGGCGGCCCATATGTTGAGCCAGGGTACAGGATATGATTGTGTGGTTCCAGTCATTAAGCAGAACTTACAGCCCTTATCGGCAGTATATAATTCCTCTTGCCTGCCGGAGCTGACTGACTGCCTGGATAATAAGAAATTAAAATTAATCAGGTTTGTAGAAAGCATTAATACCCGTTATCTTTACGAGAATGAATTATTACCCTTTGGCAATTTGGAAACCATGTTCTTCAATGTGAACGATATGGCGGCTCTGCTTAGGGCTAGAGAAATTTATGGAGGATAAGAAAATAAGAGGAAAACGCAAGGATGAACACCTGCTGTTGGCCCAACAACTTCCCGATGGGCCAAGGTCCAGCGGCCTGGAGCACATACATCTGCTCAATGATTCGGTACCAGAACTGGATCTGGAGGAAATCGATCTGGGGTCCATATTTCTAGGTAAAAAGCTTAAATTCCCTTTACTAATCAATGCCATTACCGGAGGTACCCGGCAGGCAGCCCAGATTAATCAGGCCTTATCCGCCCTGGCCGCCCGGCAGCAGATTGCCATGGCGGTAGGTTCCCAAACCATAGCTATTGAAGATCCGGGCTTAAGATATACCTTTGCCCTGGTTCGCGAGGCCAACCCGGAAGGTATAATACTGGCCAATGTATCAGCTGCCAGTGGGGTTAAGGAGGCTCTTGAAGCAGTAGAGATGATAAAGGCCGATGGCCTGCAATTGCATTTCAACATACCTCAGGAATTGGCCATGCCTGAAGGCGACCGTTCCTTTAAAGGCATACTTAAGCAGGTAGAGAAGATTAAGGAAAACTGCCCAGTTCCAATTATTGCCAAAGAGGTGGGATTCGGCTTCTCCCGGGAGAGCATTGAGCGTATTTATCAAACCGGGGTTAAGATTTTTGATATTGGCGGTCAGGGAGGGACTAATTTTGTATCAATAGAAGACCAGCGCCGAGGTATGTTTGGCAGTGAGTTGGATGGCTGGGGCATACCTACTGCAGTAAGCCTTATTGAAGCCCTTAGCCTGGAATTGCCGGTTAAGATCATTGCCTCCGGAGGCATCAGGTCGGCTCTGGGTGCAGCCAAAGCGTTGGCTTTGGGCGCTGATATGGTGGGTATGGCTGGATCTTTATTAAAAATTTTGCTCAATCAGGGCCCGGTAAAACTGGAACAGGAAATGGAAGCCCTGTTATATCGATTAAAGGCGGTTTTCCTGATGACTGGAGCTCGTAACCTGGAAGAGCTCCAAGAGAAGCCCTTGATAATATTAAATGAAACCGCTCAGTGGATAGAGAGCCGTGGCATTGATAACAAATGGTCCCGCCGCTAAGTGTTGTCTTAACCAGTATTACTGCCAGCTTAATGAAATTCCAGACCAAGGCGTAATAATAGATGAAATTAAAAATCCTAAAAGTTTAGCTGGGCCTGGGAAACAACCGGAAGCCCATATTCTGCAATCTATACCCCTAGTTAATCTTCTGGCAGAATCTTGAGTGAAAATTATTAAAAAAGCAGGAATAAAGATATTTTTGGCGAAAA
Source organism: uncultured Syntrophomonas sp. (assembly GCA_964589135.1). Lineage (GTDB taxonomy): Bacteria > Bacillota > Syntrophomonadia > Syntrophomonadales > Syntrophomonadaceae > JAAYJK01. Next base: position 2,521 of record CAZPSR010000159.1, on the reverse strand, counting down.
CTATTTAAAGGTATATTATAGGAAAAATTAAATATTGCTCCGAGTCTATTGACCTATGGCAAAAGTAAGGTTTCTAGGCCGTTGGGTATATCCGGAAACAGATATGCCTCCCATTGTGGAAAGGAGAAGCTAGATTGGGTGTTATGTGGGTAAGTCATGCTTTTCTTGACTTACCCATTTCCAATTAATGGTTATTTTTGCTGTTTATCAGCATTAAAGCTCTGCTTTCCGCAGGGCTTTAATATTTTATAAAAGCGATATCTGATAGGAGGGGAAAAGCAGCTAAGCAGACAAGCTGCTGCGAAAAGCAACAGTTTACTGGAGGCAGATAACTAGTGGTGTAATAATGGTTGGTTCCAGTCATTCTGGGATAGGACAAATTCATGGGAGAGGTGATGATAAGGGCAAAAACTGGTTGAAAGAGAAATGTTCTTTAATCTCGGATCTTCGGTAAAAAAGAATTTTCAAGAGGTGATATTAATGGTACATAATATGAAATCCATATCAATGGTAATCATTTTGCTTTTAACAATTTTCCTGCTGCCCCAGGGAGCTATAGCAGCTGAAGTTAGTCTGGAATTAAGCAGCAATCGTGCCATGCCTGGCAATAGTATTTCAGCCTTAGGCCTGGCTGAACCCAATACCTGGGTAAGCTTGAAAATACTTGACAGCCAGCAGAATATCGTTTTGTTTGATGCCGTCAAATCAAACGCTGATGGTGATTACCAATTTATCTTTGTAGTACCTGATCTGTCCCCGGGTAGTGAATTGACAGTAATTGCCGGCTATGGCACCCAGGTGGTCAACCAGATCCTAACCTTGGCAGAAAACGGGGGAGGAGGCAGTTCTGGCAGTAGAACTACTGAAAGAGGAACGGCATCTATTAACCCCAACCAGGGCGGAAGGCTTAGCCTGGGTAGCGAGGTTATAATAGAGATTCCAGCTAATGCCCTACTAGGAAACACTGAGGTGCAAGTTAAGGTGCAGCAGATTAATGCATCAGTTACCCTGCCCGCTGATAATAAATTACTCAGCTCCGTTTATGAGTTTATGGTGGGAAATCAGAGCAGTTATAATTTTGACCAGCCCATTATCATTAAGCTGCAATTTGACCCGGACTTGCTAGGAAGAAATGAGATAGCTGCCATACATTACTATGATGAGTCCCAGTCTAAGTGGATAAATATAGGAGGGACTGTGTCAGATTCCATTATTTCAGCACAGGTCGATCATTTTACCCAGTTTGCAGTTTTTAGCACCCCAAGTCCATCATCAACCGCTTTGGCTGACATCGAAGGCCATTGGGCGGCTCCACATATCAAGGAAATGTATTCCTCCGGGGTGATTGGCGGATATCCTGACGGTAGTTTCAGGCCAGATAATCATATAACAAGAGCTGAATTTGTAACCATGCTGGTCAAATCATTCCAATTAGAAGCATCAAGTACCCAGGTCTTTGCTGATACCGCTCAACACTGGGCCCGGGATTATATTGCCATAGCCAATGCCCGGGAGATAGTAAAGGGCTATAGTGATACTTTATTTGGACCAGATGATTATATTACCCGGGAACAGATGGCAGTTATGATAGCTCAGGCGGCTCAATTAAGTGTTGATTCTGCCGCTAAGAATTTTGCGGATCAGGAAGAGATTGCCCCTTGGGCTAGAGATGCGGTAGCCAAGGCCAGCAGTCAGGGCATAATAAACGGTTATCCTGATAACAGTTTTAAACCGAAAGGCAAGGCGACCCGGGCAGAGGCAGTCACGGTTCTGGCCAAAAGCCTGGATAGGGCCCACTAAGGACTCAGATTAGATAATTACGGCAGATGCAGACGATTATATTGGGAAGAACAAGCGGCTACTAAAAAATGGAGTAATTTATATCCCCTAATAAGTAGCCCTGCTGAGGAAGGGCATAGGGTTTAAGAAAGGAGGCTGGCTAATAGGCTGGACTAAACCAGAGCATTAGAGGATTTTTATTTTATAAGTAATGAAAGGAGTGATCTAGCTAGTTAGATCGGGCCTAAGTGGCTCGAATACCTAATGCTCTAAATCGGGTTCTGGCAGGACAGAACCTAAAACCAACTTATGCTTGGCTTATTTTAAGTGAATTATTGGGAATGGATAGGAAAATCCAATTTGATGGAAAAAAGGGAAAGGAGTTGTAAGAATGCTGGTAAAGAAAAAAGGATGGGGAAGGTTTTTAGCTATAGCCTTGGTCTTTACTTTTCTCTTCCAATGTGTAGGCATGATATTGCCCGAGCCAGCTAGTGCGGCCACCACCGAGCTTACTATTACCAAGTATGCTGATGATGGCAAGACTATTCTGAAACAGAGAACAGTTGATTATCACTGGCTGAAGAACCCGGATAATATACCGGTAATGGGGGATGGAGAAACCCATTACTATCATCAGGGGCCGGTCTTTATTGATGAACCTGCTGACAATCCAGCAGAGCTAGAACGGTTACGTTGGAACGAAGACGAAGACACAAACTGGGACACCAAGGATATGGGAGCC
>CAZPSR010000158.1:0-5285 GCA_964589135.1 uncultured Syntrophomonas sp. | reverse complement strand
GTATATCAACTTTTTTATCATCTGCGATGATGCCATTCAAATCATGATTCACAGTTAAAACTTGGGGTTTGGGATTATGTATTATTTATGTGAAGGAGAGGTGGACAACTAGTGTCAAGAGAAGTAGTAGTTGCCGGTCTGTGTCGTACACCCATAGGCACTTTCGGGGGTACGTTAAAAGACACCAAATGTATAGAACTGGGCAAAATTGTAATGGCGGAATCAATAAATAGAGCCGGACTTAAACCTGAACAGGTTGAAGAAGTTATCTTCGGTTGTGTTCTGCAGGCGGGACAGGGGCAAAACCCAGCCCGGCAGTCCATGATCGCAGCCGGGTTACCTGTTGAAACTCCTGCGTTCACCATTAATAAAGTTTGTGGTTCAGGTATGAAAGCACTTCATCTGGCAGCTCAAGTAATCAAAGCGGGAGATGCAGATATAATATTAGCCGGTGGAATGGAAAATATGAGCGCTCATCCCTATTACCTGCCTAATGCCCGCTGGGGTTACCGGATGAACATGGTAAAAGGCGATTTTATAGACGGTATGGTTTACGATGGCTTATGGGAAATTTTCAATGGCTATCATATGGGAGTAACCGCCGAAAATGTAGTAGAACAATGGGGCCTAACCAGAGAAGAACAGGACGATTTCGGATACACCAGCCAGGTTAGAGCTGCTGAGGCTATTGCATCCGGCAGGTTCAAAGACGAGATCATTCCGGTAGTCATAAAGACTAGAAAGGGCGAAAAAATATTTGACACTGACGAGCATCCCCGGATGGCCACTCGCGAACAAATGGCCAAATTGGGAACCGCTTTCAAGAAAGGTGGAACCGTTACTGCTGGTAGCTCTTCTGGCATAAATGACGGTGCTGCCGCTATGATTGTAATGTCGAAAGAAAAAGCTGATGAATTAGGCATAAAAGCTGTAGCCCGGGTAGTAGCCTATGCTTCTGGCGGGGTAGATCCTTCTATTATGGGAGTTGGCCCGATTCCCGCCACCAAGAAAGCACTGGCCAAAGCCGGCTTGACCGTAAATGACATTGATCTTATAGAAGCCAACGAAGCCTTTGCTGCTCAATCACTGGCAGTAGCCAAGGACTGCGGTTGGGCTGACAAGATGGAAAAAGTCAATGTCAATGGCGGAGCTATCGCCCTGGGCCATCCTATCGGTGCTTCAGGTGCGAGAATAATTGTTAGCCTGCTCTATGAAATGCAGAAACGCAATCTAAAAACCGGTCTGGCCACCCTGTGCATAGGTGGAGGAATGGGGACTACTACCATATTTGAAATGCTGTAAAAGCAGTAGAAAAGGGTTAAGACCATAAGCCTTATGATATGGGCTTGCAGTTTAAAAGAGGCCGAACGGATCCATAGCCCCGGCTAATACCTTCGGCTAATACAGTCCCTGCTCATAAAACAAGATAACTAAAGGAGGAGTTTAATAATGGCACATTATAATTGGTTGTATCAGATGAGAGACATTAAATTCCAGATCAAAGAATGGCTGGACATGGATACTCTCTTATCTCTGGATGCTTATAAAGATTATTATGCGATTGATGATGTGGATAACTTCCTGGATGTTAATTTTAGGGTCTGCCGTGACGTTATGTGCCCGGCTAACAAAGATGCCGATGACCCGGGCGCTACCTACGTAGGTGGCGAAGAGCATGCCGTGGTAACTCCTGAATCTTTCAAAACAGTCTACAAAACGGTTATGGATGCGGAATTGGGACCCCAGTTTGGATTCCGGGGCGAAGGTAAGATACCCCTGTCCTGGTACGCTCCCATTCTGGAAATGCAGACCGCTGCGTCCCCATCCATTGTCATGTTCTGGTGTCTGACCCAGGGTGCTACCACCGTACTCCAGGAATACGGCACAAAAAAACAGCAGGATATGTTTCTGCCCAAGCTGTACAGCGGTGAATGGGCCGGTACCATGGGCCTGACCGAACCTGGCGCAGGATCTGAGGTCGGCGCGGTTCAAAGCAGGGCCACCCCTACTGATACTCCTCATCTCTATAAGCTCAAAGGAACTAAATGCTTTATCACCTCCGGCGATCATGATCTAGCTGAAAACATTATCCACCTGATGTTGGCCAAGACCCCGGGAGCTAAAGAAGGCACCGCTGGCATCTCCCTGTTCATCGTACCCAAATTCTGGGTCAATGATGACGGCTCAATGGGCAAGTGGAACGACGTAACCTCCGTCGGCATCGAACATAAGATGGGTATTCACGGTTCCTCCACCCTCACCCTGGCCATGGGCGAAAACGACAATTGTTACGGCTGGATGGTAGGTGAGGTAGAAGTAAAGGATGGCCGCGGCGTAGGTATGTCTCAGATGTTCACCTTTATGAACGAGGAACGTCTGAACACCGGCCTATTTGCCTTAGGCTGCATTGGCTCGGCCTACTACGCTGCTTTGGATTACACCAAAATCCGGGTCCAGAGCAAACATTCCACAAATCCCAAGGGCCCCAGCGTTCGGATTATCGAGCACGAAGACGTCCGCCGCATGCTCTTGTTCCAGAAATCCATTCTGGAAGCTACCCGGGCTTTGATTTTCCAGTCCTATCTCTATGTGGACCTGGCCAAAGATGCAGCTACCCCAGAAGAGAGAGAATATTACCATGACATGTTCATGATCAATAACCCCTTGTGCAAGGCTTATACCTCGGACATGGCCAGAATTACTACCGGTGAAGCCATTCAGTGCCATGGGGGCTATGGCTACATGGAAGAATATGCTGGGGCCGAACTGTACCGGGACGTAGTAATCTACGGAATTTGGGAAGGCACCAACTTCATCCAGGCCCAGGACTATACCGGACGCAAGTTTACCATGAAGGGCGGCGAACCGTTCAAGAAATGGATGGCTGAAATTGATGATTTCATCGCCAATCAGAAGACTGAGCAATTCGCAGCTGAATTTGAGATGCTGGCTGAGTGCATGGTTGCTTTCAAGGATATAGTCGATATGAACGATGCCTGGACTAAAGATGATAGGCAGATGAAACAACTCTTTGCCACCCGGACCATGCATGCAGGTGCCAGAGTCTACTGCGGCAAGCTGATGCTCTCCCAGGCCCTAGTAGCAGCTAAGAAGCTGGCTGAGCTGGGCGAAGACCACTTTGATGCCAATTTCTATAAAGGCAAAATCGCTACCTCGAAGTTCTATGTTATGAACCATGTGCCTGAAGTCTTAGGATATCACAGGGCCATGAAGTCTGGGGACAGAAGTGCCATCGATATTGCTGAAGAGCAATTTATGTAGAATCGGCTTATCATTTGAATTAGAATAGCAGAAGGACTTTCCAGCGGGTCACCTGGCCACATCAGCTGACCCAGGCTGGAAGCTAAGCATATTATTCCCTATGACGGCAGGCACCCCCTGCCTGCCGTCAACTTTTCTTAATTCCGGGGTTTGATTCCGTATTTGGCTGCTTTTCTAACCACCGTCGACTGATTTATCTCCAGGGCTTCAGCAATCTGATAAGTAGTCTTATAGCGTTTAAATGCCTTTTCCAGCAGCTGCCGTTCGGCATTTTCCACTGTCTGGCGCAGAGAAGATAAACCTTTGTCAGAATCAGTTTTAAGCCATATCCTTTTAATGGACCCAGGCAGATCTGAGGTTTTAATAATGCGATCATTGCTGGTTACCATCAAACGCTCGGTAAGGTTTTGCAACTCCCGCACATTTCCAGGCCAATGATATTCTAAAAAGCAGTCTATTACATCCTGGTGAAAGCGCTTGTTCATCCCGTATTTCTCATTAAAGACTTCCAAAAAATAATTGGCCAATACCGGAATGTCTTCCAGCCTTTCTCTTAAGGGAGGCACCGTGATGGGAATCACATTTAAACGATAATACAGATCCAGTCTGAATTTCTGAAGGTCAATCATTTCCATTAAGTCTTGATTGGTTCCAGCCACAATACGAGTATCTACTTGAAAAGATTTACTTCCACCTACCCTGCTTATCTCCTTGTTCTGCAGTACCCGCAAAAGTTTCACTTGCAAGCCCAGAGGCAGTTCGGCTATTTCATCCAGGAACAGGATGCCATTTTGGGCCAACTCAAACAAGCCGATTTTTCCTGTTTTCCTGGCTCCGGTAAAAGCTCCCTCTTCATAGCCAAAAAGTTCCGATTCCAGTAGGTTTTCTGGAATAGCTCCACAATTGACTTTTATAAAAGGGCCTCCTCTCCGGCTACTGCTCTGATGAATTATTTCCGCTATCAGCTCTTTTCCCACCCCGGACTCACCTTGAATAAGTACTGTAGAATCCACTCCCGCCACTCGGGTGACCAGGTTCAGCAATTCCTTCATTTTACTTGATTTTACCACCATTTTTTGGGTGTTCTGCATTTTAAGCTGCTGCAATTCACTTTTGTATAGCTGCTGCAAGCCCTCTACCTGCTGCAGGCGCCGCTGCAAGTCATTCAATTCCGTGATATCCCGGACATTGGTAACCACCATAATAATATTACCCTGTCCATCAAAGATGGGATTGCTGGTAATCAAAACCTCTTTACCACTGCGGGGAACAATGCTTATAGTAACTCGCTCCTTTTGCTCCAGGGCCAAGAGGGTGCCGGAACGGGAGAATATCCCATTCTTTACCAAATCTACCATATTGCGACCGATGCACTCATGGCCCATAACCCCGGTGATACGTTCAAATCCCTGGTTCAGCATCAGGGTGTTGGCCTGTCCATCAGTAACGTATAAGCCATCGAAGGAAGATTCTATAATGGCATCTAGCTCCCGGTTCAGCTTTTTGGTGTACTCAGATTCTTTTACCAGTTCTTCAAACTCTGATATTTCCCGCAGAACCAGGATAGCTCCAATAGATCGATCATCTCTGCTGACATCGGTACGATAGGGCAAAAAGCTTCTTCCCCCTATTATCAGTTTATTGGCCGGCAAAGGGTTATGGGAACCGCTGACCAATGATTCCCAGACCCCACTACCGGTCAAGGTTTCCTGGGCATTGGCACCCCGCACTTGCTGGGCCGGCATATTCATTAATTTGGCCGCTGCTTTATTGAATATTTCAATTTGGTATGAATTATCTATAGAAATAACCGGATTGTATACCGCATCTATGCTGGCTTCCATATCCAGCTGTTTGTCATATAGCCGTTCGGCAATAGCATGGTACACTTCCTCATAGTACAAGATACCTACTAGCTGATCCCCATCTATAACCGGTATATATTCAAAGGTACTGTCAATAGTTTTTCGCAAATTCGATTTCCACTTGGTAGCTAGTAGCTA
>CAZPSR010000157.1:0-5335 GCA_964589135.1 uncultured Syntrophomonas sp. | reverse complement strand
TCCACTACCTCATTGAATATGATTTATTCGCTTACACCGGTTACGCTGAGACGGTTTTTTTAAACATTTGCTTATGTCTTTGAACATTCGGCTAGAATATTTCATCTATCGGAATCTCCAAACCCTCAAAAAAATACGAGATTACAGTATCCCCGAGCTTACAGGTAGTATACTCGTCAATTTCAAAGTCCTTAAAGCCATAGACCATAACTGAATGTTTGAAAGGATCGACAATCCAGAATTCCCTCACCCCTGATAACATATAAGTATTGAGCTTATCTACCATATCCTTTGAACGGGTGCTTTTGGATAAAATTTCAATGCAAAGGGTTGGTGTACCCATGTATCGTCCGTTTTCATTAATGTTATTCTCTAAATCGCATGCTATGAGCAAATCGGGCTGCATTACATCGGGAGTATTAAGGTCCTTTTTGTAGAAATGGACATCAAAAGGAGCATAGAAAACCTTGCAATCTTTGCCTTTGAAATATGATCGCAGATGGATATGCAAATTGCCGGATATATCCTGATGATAGGTGCTGGGAGAAGCCAAAAGTACTATTTCACCGTTGATATATTCCATTCTTAGATCGCTTTTCTCATAAATCTCCATGAATTCTTCATACGATACCTTCTTGCCGCCATATTGATAATCTAATGCCTTTTCCTTGATCATAAAATATCGTTCGATATCCGTGATGTAAGGTGTAATTCTTATGGCTTTTTTGCCATTTTTGGTAACAACCACCTCGTGGTCATCAATAATATAGTCAATATATTTACCCAAATTAGTCTTTAATTCAGTGGCGGTAATAACTTTTGTGGTTTCATTCATACCAATCACCCCGTACGGAAATAATAGCAGATAGTACGATTTACTGTCAATGTAATATTGTCGTGCGAAAAATACAGCGGTAAATTTTCAGAGAAATGGGTTAAAACAACTCTCTACTCTCCTGATAATCCGCAGGATAGAAGCTAGCAGGTCCAGAAGTACTTAGAATGGTGGTTAAAATTGAAAATAAATAAAGGGATTGAATTTCTGACCCATCGAAAATACTAGTGAAACCACTAAGACGGCCAAGAGATACAAATCATACAGATGTTTCAGCTGTTGGTTGCTGCCAGACTCTATTTTTCTCACCATGTCCCTAAACCAGGGCAAGGAAGCTACAAAGGCAATGACTAGAAATGGTAAAGCATGTAAAATGTCAGGATAATTAAATAACAATGAATCTATGGAGGTTTTATGATAAGTGAACATCCTTTCCAGATAAAAAGATAAATAATCCAAGTTCTCAATTCTGAATAATACCCACCCGATAACAACAAAAAACATGGTATAAATATGTTGCATCACTGGAGCCATTCTAGTTAAAAGACCCTTCATTACATACTTCTCCAAGACCAACAAAAATCCGTAATAAAGTCCCCAGAGGACAAAGTTCCAACTAGCACCATGCCATAGCCCAGTTAAAAACCAGACTATGAACAAATTTCGCAAAACCCATTTCCTATTGCCCCCTAAAGGAATATAAACATAATCTCTAAACCAGCTACTTAGAGAAATATGCCACCTTCGCCAGAACTCGGTGATGCTTTTGGATATGTAGGGATAATTGAAATTCTCCAGATAATGGAACCCCAACATCCTGCCCAAGCCAATAGCCATATCACTATACCCGGAAAAATCGAAATAAATCTGAAAAGTATAAGCAATGGCTCCTAACCAAATTAATAAAGTACCCGGGTCACCACTGGTATTATTGAAAATAGAATCGGCAATGATTCCCATCTGATTGGCTATCAGGATTTTCTTACCCAAACCGATTATAAATCGTTTAAGACCCTCTACCACATCGGCTAAAGACTCTTTGCGGTTTTCCAGTTCATTTCCTATATGTATATAGCGCACGATAGGACCGGCCATTATTTGCGGGAACAGAGCGATATAGGTGGTTAAGAGTAAAAATTCCTTTTGAGCTTTTATTTTTTCGGTGTAGACATCAGTAATATAAGATATGGCGGCAAAGGTATAAAAACTGATACCAACCGGCAGAGGTAAATTTTTCAGCTGAAGATCAGTAGCAAAAAGATAGTTAATATTTTCCACCATAAAACCTGAATATTTAAAAAAACCTAGTATCCCTAGGTTTAATATCAGCGATAAAACAAAGCTAATTTTCGCTTGGCTTTTTTTATTATTTTCTTTGGCTCTATCAATAAGCCGGGCCAAGGTAAAGTTAATGCAGGCTGACAGGAGCACCAGGCAAATATATACTGGTTCTCCCCAGGCATAAAAAAGCAAAGAAGCCAACAACAAGGCCAGATTCTTCCACTTTCGGCCCGGCACAGTGAAATATACCAAAAGCATAATAGGTAAAAACACCAAAACAAAGGTTAAACTGGTAAAAACCACCTTTAATCTCCTAATCCTTTATTAAAAACGTATCATTGGCATAAAAATAGAAATAACCAGTTAAGAGAACTTGATTAATATTTTTGCCCTCTATAAAATCTCCAAAATCAAAGGGCTTTCCGCAGTCTTTTTTATAGTGTCTGAGATCGATAAAATAGCTATTATTGAAATGAGCAGCAATCAGCTCATTGATCGGATTAGAGAAAGATTCCACGAAAACCACAATATTACCCTTTTCAGGCTGATTGAACCGGTACTCGACCAGGCCATAATCATAGCCATAGCAGGCTGCATAATGATTAAATCCTGGTACCAAGGAGGGAGATCCCTTTTCATAGGCCTTTTTATCTCCATATGGTGCTGGTTGGTGGTTAATATAGACTTCATGTTTCGGAATCTCTCCCTTTAACAGGCCGAAAGTATCAGTAATATCATAATCATCAATTTTCCTAGATTTATAGCCATTGTACTGAACATCAGGTAAAGTAATAATACTCGTTTTTACTAACTTTTCGTTACTTCCTTTGAGTAGGGCCGCAATTCGTTGGTATCCTTCTTTTTGGCCTGCCGGATTCCAATGATGATCGGTTTTGAAAAACCAATTCTGGTACTCCTCAGGCGTATTGATACTCAGCTGGTCTATAGTTATCTGGTCATTAAAACGACTTATCAAATCATTTAGCAGTGAATGATTTATTTCTTTATTAATAAAATCAATATCTGTATCGGTTTCGATATAAAAGCAGTAGAAATCAATATTGGGGTATTTATCTGCTAAGCGGTTAATATTATCTGCTTTAGATTGAAAGAGTTTATCGGCCTTTTCGTTTTCATACTTGGGGAAAATCAGATGATGTGAATCATCAAGTTCCCACAAGTCATTACCTCTGGGGGTCAAGCCCGGAAAAATAATGCCCTTTTCCTGTCCGGTATTATCCGGGATTTCGTTTTGCTGCGGCAGTGAGGGCTGCATTTTTTTCAAGCCTGCCACAACAATTCCCAAAGTAGCATTCTTCACTTTGTTGTAGGCTGTTTTCATGGTCTGCCCCAGAAGCAGTTGATCAGATAGAGCTTGCTCAAAATTGCTTTGATAATCGGTCTTAACAAAAGAAGCCACGGAAAAAGCCGGAAATCTTGTCAATGCCCTATTTTCTATGGTAGATTCAGACTTAATACCTCTTATAAAAATGCCTCCTGCTAAAACGAGAACAAGTCCCACCAGAAAGGAGGCAAACAAAAGAAACCTTATCTTATTTTCGCTTTCATTACTATTCATAATTCAGACTTTCCAATTCTGGCCTTTATAGCCAAATCTATTGCCTCATTTAATTTACGCTCAGCCAAAAATCAAGTAGCCCTTGATCATATCCGCTTGAAAATGAGCTAGAGCATCCCATAAGATCTCATTGATCTTTGCATCCTTATTTTTAGGCATAAGCTTAATATCTCCTTCTATTCTTGCAAGGAAGAATCGGCAGGCGCTGGAATATTGAACAATTTAACGATTCCTCATTAATCCGCCCTGTCCTTAAATTCAGTAGCAATACGATAAAATTCATCCTCATATTGAAGAAATGCTTCAACAATATCAGGATCAAAAGCGGTACCACTGCCATCCCTAATTATATCAACAGCTTGGTGATGAGGAAAGGCAGGTTTATATACCCTTTGGTTAGTTAAGGCATCATATACATCAGCAACTGCCATCAATCGTCCGGAGACAGGTATTTCAGCACCTTTGAGACCTTGCGGATAACCTGTGCCGTCCCATTTTTCGTGATGGGTGTAAGCCATTTCCTGGGCCGTCTTAAGAAAGGACTCGGAGCCCAACCTCGAGGCAGAATTAGTAAGGGCATTCCATCCATAAATCGTATGTTTACGCATCTCGGCCAATTCTTCCAGGGTCAGTTTACCTGGCTTCAGCAGAATACGATCTGGCACTCCCACTTTGCCAAGATCATGTAGGGGAGCCGATTTCCACAGATTTTCGATATCCTCCTCGCTCAGCAAGTCTTTAAAATTCGGATGGCTCTGGAGTTTTTCCGCCAAAAGCCGTACATAATACATAGTACGTTTGATATGATTACCCGTTTCCAAGTTACGATATTCGGCCAAAGAACCCAGGGTTTCAATGGCCACATCACGGGTAAGCATTAGTTCCCTGGTTTTTTCCTGTACCATCTCTTCCAGTTTGTCTCGATAGTTTTTCAATTCCAGATGATTTTTCACTCTGGCCCTTACCAAAGCTGGATTAAATGGTTTGGTGATATAATCCACCGCACCCAGCTCTAAGCCTCTGGCTTCATTTTGAATTGAGGCTAAAGCCGTGACAAAGATGACTGGAATGTTGGCAGTTTTTGAATTGGCTTTCAGTTTGTCAAACACCTCATAGCCATTCATTTCCGGCATCATAATATCAAGCAATATGAGATCTATAGGTGGATCCATAGCAGCGATTTTTAAGGCCCTCTGTCCGTTGATGGCTACCGCTACATCATAGTGATCCTTTAATATCTCGCTCAAAATACTAATATTATCCGGGGTATCATCGACTATTAAGACTCTTTTTGGTTCTGCAAATAAAATCATTTTTATTACCCCCCACCTATAAAGGAATTCCCAATTCCGCCGCAATTGCTTTTAATTTGACTAATGCACTGTCCATATCAAACATATCTACATCCTTCTTTAGTTGTTCAAAATGTCTTTCTACCCTGGTATTTATTAAATATTCCTCTAAAATACCCAGTTGCTTGGCTGATTTTATCGAGCCGCTCTCCAGCATTTGGGTTAGACTGATTAAATGGGGCCAGACTGTATCCACATCCACTGCTACAATTGTTTTCTCCTGCTCTTGCTTTTCGGTCACCAACCCTAATTCTTCCTCAAATGCCCTTATTCCATCGGTGACCAGCT
>CAZPSR010000156.1:0-5349 GCA_964589135.1 uncultured Syntrophomonas sp. | reverse complement strand
TACTTAAACAACGGGGTATCAGCCGGGTAATTACCACTACCCCCAACATGGGTGGACGTTCTTTTGGCACAAATGTTATAGAAGCTTTAATGGTAGCCTTGATAGGCCGGCCCTTGGAGGAAATTTCCCCAGTCGATTATTATCAAATGCTAAGCAATCTTAATATGAAACCCGGAGTGGTGGATCTGGAGACCTATGATGGATGAGCTTAATTTCGCTTTTTTTAACTTAATAAACCGGGATAAAAAGGGGTTAATATACCAAAAAGGGGTTTTGGACAGACTAACCCCTTTTATTTTTTATCCCCGAATAAAGAACCTGATCCAACTGCCCCCGATACATTGTCAGGGATGCCATATTGTTTTGCCTTTGGGAGCGGGTAATGTACAGCTATTGGAACCGGCTAAACAGCAAATGATGTTCCAGCGCTCCTGCCAGGTAGCTAGTGATCGCAATCTGGAGGCAATGGCGGTTAATCGAAGTATTAAGGATTTATGGCGGGAAGCCCATCTCCCCCTGATATTTGGAGATGAGTTTATCAAGGCCTTAGCCTATACCATAATTAAGCATTGCCTGGCTCGCCGCCAGATCAGTAAGCTGATTCTGGTTGGGGAGTTGCCCGGTTTTGTTGATTTTGTTGAGGCGGTCAGCAATCTTCAGGTACCGGTTTCTATTCAGAGTCCTTATCCTTCCCGCTATGAGATCATGATCTACCGGCTCATGTACGAAAAGGGCAATGTGGTAAGTAATAGCCAGATAAATCCGCATAAATGGGAAAAGGGTAATCTGGTTATAATATTCGATAGTCGTTATCACCAACTTTCCGTAGGCATACCCGATGTGATGCTGTTCAAACTGACCAATGAAAGCCGGGGACTGGCGGCTGAGTTGGAATCCTGGCTAGAAAGCAGTCAGATAGACCCATTATTATGTAATCTGGCTCCAATATTGGAAACTTGTTTACTGCAGCAGGAAGGGTTTTGGGGTTTAGATAGAGAACAAGATATTCTCAAAGACGAAAAAAACACTTTTAAAAGACTGGCCCAATGGGGTTGCCAAAACCAGATATGGGATCTATTCCTTGACAAGGTGGCATGAGTTTTTTAAAATACCTTAATAGGTCTAACTAAAGTCAGGATTGAATAATTTAACAAAGAATTGCCAAAGCGAGGGGGACTCGCTTATTAACTATATAGGTTAGGAGCGATTGGATGGCTGAAATAAGGGATATTTTATTGACCAAAGAGGGATTGGCCAAGCTGGAAGCGGATTTGGAGTATTTGAAATCGGTTCGTAGAGAACAAGTGGCAGAACGTATTAAGCAGGCTATTGCTTTCGGGGATATATCGGAAAATGCTGAGTACGAAGATGCCAAGACCGAGCAGGCTTTTATCGAAGGTAAAATAATAAGTCTGGAAAACACTTTGAAAAATGCCCGTTTAATGGAAGAAACAGATATTAGAACAGATGTAGTATCTCTGGGTTCCAAGGTAACCTTGCAGGAAATGAAATCAGGTCGCGAAGTGGTGGTTACCCTGGTTTCCTCGGTAGAATCCAAGCTAAAAGATGGCAAAATATCAGATGAGTCACCGGTTGGCTCAGCCATACTCGGTCAGTCAGTGGATAAGGTGGTCAGGGTAGAAGCCCCGGCCGGAACTATTAACTATAAGATAGTAAAAGTGGAAAGGTAATTACCCTAAAAGCTGGAGTCCGAAATGAGGATGATGCTGGCCGGTAAAGCGGTAGTGTTGGCCAGACCCAGGCTTAATAAGAGAGGCAGAACGATTATAATATACTATTAAGGAAGTGTTTGGATGTCTGGTCAGGAACAGAATATCAACGAATTAAAGAAGGTCCGCTTGGAGAAGTTGCAGGAGCTTCGAGATATGGGTATAGACCCTTTTGGCAGCAGATTTGAACGCAGTGCTAAGGCCCAGGAAATTATAGATAATTTCACCTCCCTGGAAGGCCAATCACTTAGCCTGGCCGGACGCATAATGTCCAAGCGGCGGCATGGTAAAGCTGGTTTTGCTAATATTCAGGATTTATCAGGGCAGATACAGCTCTATTTCAGAAAAGATGATTTGGGCGAGGAAAAGTATGAGCTCTTTAAAAAGCTGGATATGGGAGACATTCTGGGCATAGAAGGGGAAGTATTCCGGACTCAGAAAGGCGAGATCAGCGTACATGTGCGGAATTTGACTTATTTGTCCAAAGCCCTTAATCCCTTGCCGGAAAAGTGGCATGGATTAAAGGATGTGGAATTAAGATACCGGCAGCGCTATGTGGATTTAATCGTCAATCCAGAGGTTAAAGAAGTATTTGTCAAGCGCAGCCGTATTATCAAAGAAATCAGGAACTACCTGGATAACCGGGGATTCCTGGAGGTAGAGACCCCCATGATGCAACCCATCGCCGGGGGAGCGGCGGCTCGCCCTTTTATTACTCATCATAATGCTTTGAACATGGATCTGTATTTACGGATTGCTCCCGAACTCTATTTAAAGCGCTTGATTGTAGGGGGCTTGGAACAGGTCTATGAGATAAACCGTAATTTTAGAAACGAAGGCATATCAACTAAACATAACCCTGAGTTTACCATGCTGGAGATTTACCAGGCCTATGCCGATTTCCAGGTCATGATGCAGCTTACTGAGGACTTGATCTCCTCGGTTATGCTCAAGGTCAACAACAGCATGAAGGTGGATTATGAAGGACATACAATTGATTTCATGCCGCCCTGGCAACGTATGACTATGTTGGAGGCTATCCAGGAGTATACTGGGCTGGACTTTAAGCAGATTACAGATGATGAGGCTGCGATTAAAGCGGCCCGTCAGCTGGGCCTGGACATTTCTGCTGACAGTACTCGGGGAGAGATTATCAATGAAGTCTTTGAAGAGTATGTTGAAGAAAAGCTGATCCAGCCCACTTTTATTTATGGGCACCCGGTAGAAATATCTCCCTTGGCCAAACGCAATGCTGAAGACCCGGAAATGACCGATAGGTTCGAAGTGTTTATTATGCAGCGGGAGATTGCCAATGCCTTTTCGGAATTAAACGATCCCCTGGACCAGAGACAACGCTTTCTTAAACAGGTGGAAAAGAGAGCCGGAGGAGATGCCGAGGCCCATATGATGGATGAAGATTACCTAAATGCACTGGAATATGGTATGCCTCCTGCCGGAGGCCTGGGCATAGGCATTGATCGGCTGATAATGATCATGACTGGTAGGTCATCCATTCGGGATGTTATTATTTTTCCCACCCTGCGTCCCCGAGACTAAAGATCCAACTCCATTATGATTTGCTTAAAACCCGGGATCAGCCCGGGTTTTTCCCTTAATAAAACCGGGAGCTTAAGTATTATTCCTGACACTGGTATCAGCTTAAAGTATTTGCTATAGTATATTAGAGCAGGTTGCAAACTGCTAAGGGGTCATATTTAAACTTAATTTATGGATCAGGAGGCTCGTACCCTTGTTAAAACACAGCCTTTTTTACCGACTGCTAAGCAATAGTTTTACCCTGGGCTGGTTATTTGCCAAACCGGAAGCAGAATCGGCAGACTATATTACATCCTCTTATACCTATAAGCTTAGCCACCGGGTGGTGGAAGCCCTATTAAAGCCATTATATAAAATGGCTTGGTTCATAGGGCAAAGGGCAGCTGAGAGCTGGGTGAGGCGGAATCTGCTGCTTCTGGTAGGACTACTGATTTTCCTTTATTTTAGTAGTGATATAGCTATAAATCATTATGGGTTGCGGCGGAGCCTGATAGAGCTGATAATAGCCCTGATGGGCTTGGGCCTAGCTCTGTTGGCTAAATTTCCCGGAATTGGGCAGGGCAGCTGGTTTTTCTCTTTCTTTCGTTGGTGGGGAGAAACTGATTAAGCTGATCAATCGCCTATCAGCTGTCACTAAAAGGCTGGGCAGCCAAAGCATAAGTTTGGCGGGAAAGGACCAGGGATTTGATGAAAAGGGTTGGGGATAAAAAACGCATACTCCACTTTATCGGAGGAGGGGAATTGGGGGGAGCAGAAGAACTGCTGCTAAGCCTGATGAAGCTCCTGGATCAGGAACAGTACGAAGCTCAGCTGGTTTGCCTGTGCCAGGGGCCCTTTGCCCAACTGGTAGCTGAAAACGGCTTCAAAGTGGCAGTAATACCTATGCGCCATAAATTCGATCTGAGCACCATTAAACCCATTCGGGAATACCTGCGGCAAAATCAAATTGACCTGGTTCACACTCATGGGGTCCGAGCCAATTTAGTGGCCCGTACTGCTGCCAAAGGGGTCGGACTGCCAGTAGTTACTACCTTTCATAGTGTACTGCGTTATGATTATGATTCAGTTTTTAAAGCCTTAATAGCTAAATATCTGACAATGGCCACCAATAAATATACGGACCAGTTTATTGCCATTTCTGGAGCTATCAAAGAGGAAATCAGGGCTTTGGGGGTACCCGAGGAGCTGATCACGGTAATACATAATGGCCTGGATACCAGCAAATATGCCCAACCCCTTAATCCGGCAGTGATCAGGTCTGAGCTGGGTTTGGACCCGGATAAGCCCACAGTAAGCATGATCGCCCGGCTCCATCCGGTTAAAGGGCATCGGTATTTCTTAGAAGCAGCCCGTAAGATCCTGGATCAGGGCCTAAAGGTGCAGTACTTAATTATAGGGGAAGGCCTTTATCGAGCCCAGATTGAGAAATGGATCCAGGAACTATCCCTGGAAAGAGAAGTTTTTAGGCCAGGCTATTACAGTCCCATAGAGAATATCTATCAGGTTAGCGATCTGCTCTGTGTTCCCTCCCTGATGGAGGGGTTAGGCCTGGTGGTCTTGGAAGCCATGCATTTTAAGGTGCCGGTGGTAGCCAGCCGTATTGGGGGAATCCGGGAGATTATAAGGCATCAGGAAAATGGCTGGCTGGTTGAACCACAAGATGCAGAGGGATTAGCCCATGCTATAGTCACTCTGCTCCAAGACCGGGACCTGGCCCTTCACTTTACTGAGGCCGGCCAGCAGACCTTGCAGTTCTTTTCGCCTCAAAGGATGGCCCGCCAGGTTGAACAAACCTACCACAGCTTGCTAGGGTAATAATTATCATATTACGATGGCAAGCAGGGATTCCGAGACCACTGAAAAAGCACCTGTTTTGTCATCCAAAGGAGCCGCAGGCGACGAAGGATCTTGTCAGGAATAGCGTATTATTAGGCATTTATACAGTTACAGGATGCTTCGCTTACGCTTAGCATGACATATTTAAGAGACTTTTTCAGTGGTCTCGGGATTCCCTTAGCTTAAAATCATTAATAGTGGTTTAGAGAAAGGTAAAAAGATTTAC
>CAZPSR010000155.1:0-5366 GCA_964589135.1 uncultured Syntrophomonas sp. | reverse complement strand
TAAAGAATTTGGACCTATAACCGGTGAGAAGATAGCCGACTGCTTGTCCGTAACCAGGGCAGCTTTGAGGCCTGATCTGGCTGTGCTTACAATGTCAGGATTTCTCGAAGCCAAGCCCCGGGTTGGATATACCTTTATAACCGAAGCAGTAGATAATAGAATTAAACGGGTATTAAATCAATACCGGGTGGGAGATGTGCAATCCATGCCGGTGGTTTTGAAAGAGAGCTGCAGTATTTACGATGCTATAGTAACCTTGTTTGTACAAGATACCGGAACCATCTTTATTATTGATGGCAATAATTATCTGACTGGGGTGGTGTCCCGTAAAGACTTCTTAAAAACTACTCTGGGTCAGGCAGACATTTGTAAAATGCCGGTCAGTGTAATTATGACCCGGATGCCTAATATAGTTCTTGCTACTGTGGATGAGACGGTAGTTGACGCAGTCAAGAAAATAGTAGAACAAGAGATTGATAGTCTGCCGATAGTAAAATACCATCTAGATGCTGATGGGGAGGAAAAAGCGCAAGTGGTAGGCAAAATAACCAAAACTAATATAGCCAGATTGTTTTTGGACCTGGCTACCCGAAGTAATGAAGGGGGGTAAATATTGGTGAAACATCTGCCTGGAGTCTTTATAATATCAGATTCCATTGGCGAAACTGCAGAGATGGTAGTAAGGGCTGCGGCCAGCCAATTTAATTCCGGGGAAATGGAGATCAGACAGATTCCTAACATATCTAATACCGATACTATTGATGAGGTAATTAATCAGGCGGCAGATAACAAATTCCTGGTGGCTTATACCCTGGTAATAGATGAATTAGCCATGTATCTCAGAGAACAAGCTGAAAAGCATGGGGTAGTTTGTGTAGATATTTTGGGTCCACTGATTGCCGCCTTTAACAATATGAGTCACATTGAACCCAGAAGAGAACCAGGCTTATTGCGAAAGATGGACGAAATGTATTACCGGCGGGTAGAAGCGGTAGAATTTGCGGTTCGCTATGACGATGGCAAGGATCCCCGGGGAATAGAATTGGCTGACATTGTGTTGATTGGGGTTTCCCGAACCTCCAAGACCCCATTGTCCATGTACCTGGCTCATAAAAGGATCAAAGTGGCTAATGTGCCTCTAGTCCCTGAAGTACAGCCTCCGGAGGAACTATTTACAGTTCAGAGAGGTAAGGTAATAGGCCTTACCATTAACCTGGAGCAGTTAAACCAGATTCGCACCGAGAGGCTAAAAACCCTGGGATTGAAGGGACAGGCCAATTACGCCAACCCGGAACGGATCCTGGAGGAGCTGGAATATTCTGATAAAATTATGAAAAGGTTAGGTTGTCCGGTCATTGAAGTTACTAACCGGGCAGTGGAAGAAACCGCTAGTAAAATCATGGAAATCTACTATAGGAGGTTAAGCAATGTCTGAAGGTAAGTACATATACTTATTTGAAGAAGGGGATGCCCAGATGCGTTCCTTACTGGGGGGGAAAGGAGCTAATCTGGCGGAGATGAGCCGGATTGGATTGCCGGTTCCACCAGGTTTTACTATCAGTACTAAGGCCTGCAATGAATACCTGGCCGCAGGCGGAGATTTTCCAGCCGGAATGATAGAGCAGGTTTATTCCGCTTTGAACCAATTGGAAACCAAGACCGGCAAGATATTCGGGGATAAGAGTAATCCGCTGTTGGTTTCGGTAAGATCCGGTGCGGCTGTTTCTATGCCGGGGATGATGGACACGGTCCTCAATTTAGGTCTTAATGATGATTCAGTGCAGGGTTTAGCGGAATTGACCGGAGATGAAAGGTTTGCTTACGATTGCTATCGCCGCTTTATACAAATGTTTAGCAACGTGGTTTTGGATATAGATCATTCCAAGTTTGATCATATTGTGGAGCGCTATAAAAGCAAATTAAGATTGATTTTTGATTACGAATTACCGGCTTCGGAATTAAAAACAATCATAAGCGAATATAAGTCTTTGGTTGAAAGAGAAAAAAGCTTTACATTTCCCCAGGATGTTAAAGAACAGATGATAATGGCTATTAAGGCTGTATTTGATTCCTGGAACAACCAGCGGGCCATAGTGTACCGGAGAATAAACAAGATAGATGATGAACTGGGAACAGCGGTAAATATACAGTGTATGGCCTTTGGCAATATGGGGCAGGACTGCGGAACTGGGGTTGCCTTTACCCGCAACCCATCTACCGGGGAAAAGGAGCTTTACGGTGAGTTCCTGGTCAACGCCCAGGGAGAAGACGTAGTGGCTGGAATAAGGACTCCAACTCCCATTAGCAAACTGCAGGAACACTTGCCCGGAGTATATCAGCAGTTTATAGATACCTGCAATAAATTGGAAAAACATTACCGGGATCTGCAGGACATTGAGTTTACGGTAGAAAAAGGCCAGTTATATATGCTGCAAACCCGTAATGGGAAAAGAACTGCTCGGGCCGCAGTTAAAACCGCAGTGGACATGGTGGAAGAAGGCATTATTAGTATAGAAGAAGCGATTATGCGGGTTGATGCTCAGCAGATTAGTCAACTGCTGCATCGCCAAATTGACAGCAGTGCCCAGTTTAGTCCTATCGCAGTGGGACTGCCTGCATCGCCAGGGGCTGCCTGCGGTAAGGTAGTTTTCGATGCTGATATGGCAGAAAAGCAAGGAGTAGCAGGGGAAAAGGTGGTTATGGTGAGAAGCGAGACCACCCCAGACGACATACACGGTATTGTATATGCCGAAGGTATTTTGACCTCAAGGGGAGGAATGACTTCCCATGCTGCTGTGGTAGCCCGGGGCATGGGCAAGCCCTGCGTTTGCGGCTGTGAGAGCATAAAGATCAATGCCAAGGAGAAGTGGTTCCAGGTAGGAGACAACAAAGTCCATGAAGGGGATATAATAACCGTTGATGGCGCTACAGGAGGGGTAATGATAGGAGAAGTACCTATGATAGAACCCACTCTTTCCGATGAATTTGAAAAGCTGTTACAGTGGGCTAATGATATTAAAAGGCTGCAGGTAAGGGCCAATGCAGATACTCCGGAAGATGCCACCCGAGCCCGGAATTTTGGAGCTGAAGGCATTGGGCTGTGCAGAACTGAACATATGTTTATGGCCGGGGAGCGGCTGCCCGCAGTGCAGGAAATGATTATGGCCGAAAGTCTGGAAGACCGAGAAGCTGCCTTAAATAAACTCTTGCCCTTCCAGCGGGAAGACTTTTATGGTATTTTAAAAGCCATGTCTCCTTATCCGGTTACTATTCGCCTTTTAGATCCTCCTCTGCATGAGTTTTTGCCGGACCGTGAAACCTTGCTGCTGGAAATAGCTGAAATGAAATTTAAGAATGCCAGTCCTTCTGCAATTTTCAAAAAAGAAGAGCTGTTGAAGAAAATAAAAAGTCTGTCTGAAGCGAATCCTATGCTGGGCCATCGTGGATGTCGACTGGGTTTGACTTACCCTGAGATATACCGGATGCAGGTAAAGGCGATTTTCCAAGCCCTTAGCCAATTACAGCAGGAAAAGATTGAGACCTTTGCTGAAATTGAGATACCCCTGGTAATAGATGAGGCTGAATTATTATACCTTAAAAAGCAGATAATGGAAATATATCAAGAAGTAAAACAGGCCACCGGACAAGAACTGGAATTTGCTTTGGGGACTATGCTGGAGCTACCCCGGGCCTGCCTAATGGCTGACGAGATAGCCAGGGAAGCGGAGTTTTTCTCCTTTGGTACCAATGATTTGACTCAGACTACTCTGGGCTTCAGCCGTGATGATGCAGAGGGCAAGTTTATACCGGTATATCTGGAGAAAAAGATTATGAAAGACAATCCTTTTGCGGTTTTAGACCGTAAAGGAGTAGGCAGTCTGATGAAACTGGCCCTAGAAAAGGCCAATTCCACCCGACCCGGAATGTTGATGGGTATTTGTGGTGAACATGGGGGAGAGCCTAGTTCCATTGAGTTCTGTCATGAAATAGGGCTTACTTATGTGAGCTGTTCCCCTTATAGGATTCCGGTAGCTCGCTTAGCTGCCGCCCAAGCGGCAATACGTCATTCAAACTAAATGGGAACGTCCTGCGATTTAATTGAGATGTATACACATAAACCTAGACGTATAACTGAAGCGATTGCCCTCTATAGCGTCAGTATAAGATAATTTAAAAAGGCTAATTGCCCAAGACAATAGAATACTAAGCATAATGTGAAAAAAGGTTGATTGGTCTATTTTGGTAGCCGCCCCTCAAGTAGCTGTTATCAACAAAGAATAATCACGGTAAGGCTCAAAAACATTGATTAGAAGCTGGAAGAAACATAAAGTCTGAGGTTACTCTATATAAAGGGAAGATAGGATATTGTTGGCTAATTACTATGCGCATTAATGTATCAGTTCCTAAATACCTGAAAGTACTAAGTGATGAAGCGGGAATTAACTTCTCCCAAACTCTACAAAAGGCACTGAAACAGCAACTGGGCATCCAGGATTAACCTAAAGAGCCGGGAGAATGATCCCGGCTCAACTGTGTACACAAAAACCTGCCACCTAGGTATATTGACTTGAATCAATAATATTTTCAGCTAAGCAAAGAAACCTGGTGAGCAGCGCACCGGTCCTCGACCTGACTGCCTACATTGGAAAAACCCAGATAAATGACTTCGGCGGCGGACTAGCAGCTATCCTGCACCGGTTCAGCGAGAAGGTGAAGTAGGGGTGGGGCTCTGCTCCACCCGGGGGCTCTCCAACCGTATGTATTGAAAGGTTTTGATAAAGGAGTTAGAGTAATTAAGCAAAACTATTGACCTGACTGGGGAGATATCAATTAAGGGCGGGATAGGCCAGGTGTAAGTTATAAGTGATGATACAGTAATAATATATAAGCAAAATAATTGGAAGGAGATAGTTATGAAAAAAACTACATCAATACTATTAATCTTAATCATGATGATTGCACTTATTGGTGGCTGCCAATCATCCGGCTCAAATACCGAGCAGGAGCCAAACCCTTCATCTACTGATAATAGGATTTTGCTGGCAGGAATTGGTCTAGGCGATAGCGCTGACCAAGTTAAGCAAGTACTGGGAGATAGATATACCAGTGAGTCCTTAGATGAAGGTTGGTTTGGAGAACCAACCTCACGCTGGTTGTATGGTGATGATCTAGAAGTAATCATCGGTGAGGAAACCGATGCCGTTTTGCAGATAAATGTGTATAGTGATGATTTTACAACAACGGCTGGAGATAAAGTAGGGGATAAAGCTGAAGAAGTGCTTCCCGGCTATCAGAATCAATACCCGCTAGCCAAAGACCACTTTCAGGGCAATGATATCCCGGGTTGGTTTACAGTGGGCGAAGGA
>CAZPSR010000154.1:0-5395 GCA_964589135.1 uncultured Syntrophomonas sp. | reverse complement strand
GTTGACCATCAATCACCGCTATTTGTTGCAGGAAAACTTGGAGAAGAATTTAAAACCTTAGGAACTTATTTGAATCCTATAATTGATAAAGAAAAATTTGAATTAATTTCTGATGGGGAAGCAGTAGCAATTGTGGAGTTAGTGACTACAAAAAATGGGTCTGAAGCAGCAACTCTTTTTGCTCAAAATCACATTGATATGGCTCTATTTTCGATAACTGCTGCTATGGCAGGAATAGATAATGGAACACCTATAAAAATATTAGGACCTATACATACTGAAGGCTTGGGCTTGGTTTTTCCTACAGATAGCAATATAAACGGGTGGGATGAATTTATAGCTTATGTAAACGAACAGAATGAACCAGTTAAAATTGGGTATCATTCTCCTACCAGTGCACCTAAAATAGCTTTTGAAGGAGCATTATTCAGAGAGGGCATTAGCTATACAGCAGACATAAATGATTTATCTGCTGATATTTTAATGGTAGATTTAAAATCAACTGCTAATTTTGGCAGTGCTACCAGCAGTGGTCAGGTAGATGGCTGGGTAGGACCTTCGCCTCATCCCCAAGTTGCTGAGACTACTGGGGTTGGGGAACTGGTTTTAGATTTACGTGATTTACCACCAGATGGCTACTGGCATGATTTTCCATGTTGTATTGTTGCAGCTTCAGAAAGTGTGTTAAAAGACAATCCGGAAGTGGTTAATACATTTATGGATTTAATGACCATTTCTTCGCAGTATTGTAATGAGCATAGGGACGTACTGGCAGAAGTTACGGCTGAATGGATAGGCATACCTCAAGACGCAGCAGAAAAATCCACAGTAATTTATACCACTGATCCTACTGAGAAGTGGCTGAGAGGAGCAGGAATATATTTAGATGTTTTAAATGATATGGGCAACTTCTCGGGTTCGTTAAAAGATCAAGAACTAGAAGAAGTACAGGAGTTGTTATTTGATTTTAAAGCAGTGAAAAAGTCTCTGTAGTTTGAGTTAATTGGGTGTTCCATTTTATATAAGTGGAATGCCCATAATATAAAGTGAGTTGAAAACATGAACCAAAATATCGAAATAGAAGAAATAATTGAAAAACCTAGATATAATAGATCAATAATTAAATTCACTATTCCATTTTTTATTCCGCTTGTTTTTTTGGGTATTTGGCAAATAGGTGCTAACTCTATTCAAAATGCCATTGTTCTTCCTCAGATAAAAAGTGTTGTTTCATTATTAATAAATCCGACTGTTTCACTTTTAAGTATGGGGTCACTTATAGATAATATTACTATCAGTTTATTTAGAGTATTAATAGGCTATTTCTTGGCAGTATTAATAGCAATTCCTTTAGGTATAATAATGGGCTATAAGAACCTTGTTTATAATATGTTTAATAATTTCATCGGCTTATTCCGTCCTATACCTCCACTGGCATGGGTGCCACTTGTTTTAGCATGGTTTGGGGTATTAAGTCTCGCCAACATTTTCCCAGTAGAAAGTGGTCCAATATATTTATATCTTAGAAATATTCAAATTTCTATGGTTTTTATTATATTTATTGGCGGATTCTTCCCCATTATAACCAGCACTATATATGGAGTGAAAAGCGTTAGAAAAACCCTCATTGATTCTGCCCGTACTCTGGGGGCTAATGACTGGGATATTTTAAGGAAAGTAATACTTCCTGCTGCAGCACCTTCAATAGTTAATGGTATGAGAACAGGATTAGGTGTTGCTTGGATGTGTTTAGTATCAGCTGAAATGTTACCCGGCAGTATATCAGGTGTTGGTTATCTTATTACTCATGCCTACACAATAGCTCGTACAGATGTGGTTATTGCTGGGATGATTTCTATTGGAGCAGTTGGGGCATTACTAGATTTCTTGTTTAGGGAATATGAAGATAGGAAATTCACCTGGCAAAAATCTGTTAGATAACTAGGGAGAGATTTGATGCTAAAAGTTTTAAGAATTGAAAACATAAGCAAAAAGTATATTACCGAAAAAAGACAGGTTATTAATGCCCTATATGATATTAACCTAAGCGTCAACCACAATGATTTCATATGCATATTAGGGCCATCTGGGTGTGGAAAATCAACCTTATTAAGAATGATTGCTGGGCTAGAAAATATTACTGGAGGCGAAATAATATATCGTGGTCGTAAAATACAAAGAACCAATAAAGACATCGGGATGGTTTTTCAAGAATACTCTCTTTTTCCGTGGAGGACAGTAATTGAAAATGTCACATTGGGTTTAGAATTTGCCGATATTAAAAAAAGTGAAAGGCATAAAATTGGAGAACAATATTTAGAATTGGTGGGGTTAAAACAATATAGTAAAAGCTATCCTCACGAATTATCCGGAGGTATGCAGCAAAGGGTAGCTATTGCTCGTTCACTGGCCAATGACCCTGATTTGTTATTAATGGATGAGCCATTTGGTGCCTTAGATGCCCATACCAGGATTATTCTTCAAAAGGAGCTTTTAAATATCTGGGAAACAAATAAAAAGACTATTTTATTTGTAACTCATAGTGTTGATGAAGCAGTATATTTAGCTGATAAAATAGTAGTTATGAGCCATGGTCCGGGCACAATTAAGGATATAAAAAAAGTAGGTATGACTCGTCCTCGAAGTAGAGCAAACCCGCGTTATGGGCAATTAACTGCAGAATTGCTTGATATGCTAGATGCTAACACTGAAGCCTCTAAACCTGGGTCTATAAAGGAACGTCAGACTGTAGGGCAGGGATTTTTGCCCCAAATAGCGAATAATGAATAGAAGCAATTAGCGGTTATGGTGATTGTGTTTTTTTTAGGGAGGGCAAAAACTTGGTATGTAAGAACCTGGAATTACTGGCCCCAGCCGGCAAACTGGACGTCTTAAAGACTGTAGTAAAATCAGGTGCTGATGCGGTCTACCTTGGCGGTAAGAACTTGAACATGCGCATGTTAAGAGCCGGTTTTAACTTTTCAGATGACGAACTATGCTACGCAGTGGACTACGTACATCAGAGGGGTAAAAAAATATATGTTACAGCCAACAACCTGTATTATGATGACGAACTAGACCGCTTAAGTGAATACCTGCTATTTCTTAACGGATTAGGGATCGATGCGATAATAGTTCAGGATCTGGCTGTGGTTGAACTATGTAAGAAGCTAAATATAAAGATACCTTTACATGGCAGTGTTCAAATGGGTATCTCCAATTCCGCCGCAATTCGGTACCTGGAAGAAAATAATTTTGAGCGGGTTATCTTATCCCGAAACCTTTCCCTGCAGGAAATCGCTGATATATCGGCCCACTCCAATATAGGAATAGAATGCTTTATTCATGGTGAACAATGTGTATCACATACCGGACAATGCTATATGAGTTCATTTGCCAGTAATGAAGGCGGCAATAGAGGCAGATGCATTAAACCATGCCGCTGGGAATACCAGCTTAATGGTGCTGAAAACACCCATCTTGCAGGTTATCAGTATTTTCTGGCCTACAAGGACCTGTGCCTATATCCCCATTTAGTTGATTTAATCAATGCCGGGGTGATATCTTTCAAAATTGAAGGTCGGCAGTATAGTGCAGATCATTTAGGCTACATAGTATCAACATATAGAGAAGCATTGGATAACATTATGAAGACCCCAGAGACATACCAGGTAAACGAGGAAGAATATGAAAAGCTACAAAATAGGCGATTGCGTAACTTTTCTACCGGCAGTTTCTACAAACCTGCTGATGGGAATAATGTTGGCTTTGATGGCAAAAGGGAACCACCCTTTATTTCTACCTCCAGGTCTCTATTAACTTTGGGTGAATCCGATTACCAGGATTACTCTCCCTTTAGCAATTTTACTGTTCCGGAGCTGACGGTTAAAATAACTAAAGTGGCAGACCTAGAACGGATGGGAAAATACAAGATCAACAATATCATAATTGGGGTTGATCAATTTAGGCAAAACGGTTTGGAATGGGATGCCAAGACCCTTACCCAGGCTAAACAATCGGCGGCCCAAGCTGAATTCCGGGTATTAATTGAAACACCGCGCATAGTAAGCCAAAAAGACTTAGAAAGTATATATGAACTGCGTGATTCAATGATTGGCGGCCCTTTCTATGGCGTAGTGGTAAATGATCCAGGGAGTATGGTCATATTTAAAGATACTGATTTAGCCATATGGGGGGGCTATGGCCTTAATATAGCTAATTACCTAGCTTCCCAAGCCATGGAGAGATTGGGTCTGGAAAGGATAAGCGCTTCTTTAGAACTGGATGCACCTCATTTGCAATCAATGCTTGATGCCGGAGTAGATACAGAAGTGCTGGTTCATGGTCCTCTTTGCGGCATGATAACTGACTATTGCCTACCCCGGGCAGTCCATGGTGACACCATAGATGAATGCAGTTTGCATTGCCTTAATGATGAGTATTCACTACAGGATAAAAATGGTCAAAAATACCGAATATTAACTGATTACCATTGCAGAAACCATATATTCTATCCCCATGATCGCTGTCTGTTTCCACAATTACCCCAATTAGCATCCTGGGGAATTAAATCATTTAGAATTGACGGTCACTCTTATTCAAGTATCTTCCTGGATCAACTGGTATTATATTATAGCCAGGCTTTAGCCCAATTACAGCAAGGCAAATGGGATAATCGGGATAACTATAATTCCTTAATTGCTAGCTTTCCCAACGGCCTATCAGCAATTTAAGATTGAGAGAACACGGTTATTCGCCTGCAAGGTTGGGTTCTGCCCGTTTATAGAATTATTCTTCGATAGGTAATACAATATCTTTTCCAGGAAAAAGGGACCAAACAAAAGGACGCTAACTCAGGAATTTACGACAAATAAATATTTGACCGGCTCTCTTCAAGTGGAGGTATAAGTAAAGACCACAGCGAAGCATCCGTTTAGGTATAATATCCATCATCGGTATTCAAAGTTCTTTATGCTTGCTGATAAAAGCAGCTACATCCTCTGTTCGGATGTCTATGGCATCCTCCAGCTCCGTATTGCTACGCAGGCTGATATACATTGGCTCATTGTCGGGATTGCCTCCGCCTATCCAAAGTGAGAACAAAGGGCTGATTTCATAAACACGGATATAGAGGCCAGAGCCGGTTTCCACATAAGAAAATTGTTCAAAATCTTCCCACGAGAGATCTTCGCCCTTTTGAGAAAGCATAATCACATCGTTGAGGGACAATCTGACTTTATTACCGGATGCTTCAGCTCTGTTGCCCCTGGCACAGATATTGCTAAGGTATCTTGAAAAATCCTCATTCTCAATGCGGTAATATTCCCCCTGATACCTCAGACCTACATGAGTGCCGTCGCTGTTGTAGCTTGCAATCATGAATTGCTCCATGCCT
>CAZPSR010000153.1:0-5398 GCA_964589135.1 uncultured Syntrophomonas sp. | reverse complement strand
GGCACGTATATTGCTAACTATATAGATAGTACTAGTAAAGGGGGGAGATGAAGAATTTTACTTTACAGAACGGAAAGCTATTGAAGGAGGGAAAGAAATGAGTTTTGGTTTTACTTACAATGAAGACCAATTGGCCTTACAAAGAACTGTACGCAAGTTTGTGGATAACGAAATAGTACCGGTCAGACATGATTATGACGAGTCCGAAGAATTTCCCTGGCCCGAAGTGAAGAAAATGCATGAGCTGGGCATTTTCTGTATGAACGCACCGGAAAAATACAATGGGATGGTCTTCGGCAATGTGACCCTGTGCATGGTATGTGAGGAACTATGTAGGGGCTGTTTGGGCATCGGTATTACTCCCTTGGCTAACATGCTGGCTTCAGAACCACTCTTATATGGTGGGAACGAGGAGCAGTGTGAATGGTGGTATCCCAGAATATGTGATGAAGGCAAACTGGCTGCCTATGCGGTAACTGAACCCGGGGCTGGCTCGGATGTAGCCGGATTATCCACTTCGGTTAAGAAAGACGGCGACTATTACATCATTAATGGAAGCAAATGCTTTATTACTAATGGTAAGCATGCTTCCCAGCTAACTGTATTGGCTACTCATGACAAGAGCAAAGGAAGCCGGGCTCAGTCCTTTTTCATTGTGGATACCGCAAGTGAAGGAGTATCTTTTGGCAAAAGCGAGCACAAAATGGGCATGCGTTGCTCAGAAACCTCTGAAGTCATATTTGATAATGTGAAAGTGCACAAGAAGTGGCGGATCGGAGAAGAAGGAGATGGGTTCAAACTGGCGATGAAGGCCTTCAATTCCTCCCGGCCCTTTATTGCTTCGGCCTCAAGCGGGGTAGCCCTGGGCGCCTTTGAATTTGCTCGGGATTATGCCAAAGAAAGAAAGGCCTTTGGCAGGCCCATAGCTGGTTTTCAAGCCATCCAATTTATGTTGGCTGACATGGCTATGGAGATCGAAGCATCCCGGCTTTTATGGCAGAAAGCGGCCTGGTTGTTGGATGAAGGCTTGATGGCCGCAGAATTGTCAGCTATCAGCAAATGCTATGCAGCCGATATGGCTATGAGAGTAACCACTGACGCGGTTCAAATACTGGGTGGATATGGCTTCTGCCGGGACTATCCGGTGGAAAAAATGATGAGAGATGCCAAGATACTGCAGATCTTTGAAGGTACCTCGCAGATACAGCGGGTAATAATCGCTAAAGACCTTTTGTCCTAGATAGAGA
Source organism: uncultured Syntrophomonas sp. (assembly GCA_964589135.1). Taxonomy (GTDB): domain Bacteria; phylum Bacillota; class Syntrophomonadia; order Syntrophomonadales; family Syntrophomonadaceae; genus JAAYJK01. Next base: position 4,151 of record CAZPSR010000153.1, on the reverse strand, counting down.
AATACAAGTGAAGGAGGAGAAATATATGAAGTTTGAACCTATTCCACTTCGGAAGGGTAAGGCTAAACCGCCAACTTGTAAAGTAATGGAAATGAAGGAAGCGGTGAGCAAGTTTATCCATGAAGGATGCTACTTGGGCATGTCGGTCAGTGCTGCGCCGGCCGCTATTATATGGGAAATGGTACGCCAGAGGGATAGAATTAAAACCGTAAGTCTGTCCATAACCAGTCAAATCGGAATGTCTTCCGCCCTGATAGGATCAGGTTTGGTCAACAGGGTTGAAATGGCCTATAACTGGGGTGGTATTGAAGGTGAAGACAAGGTGTTTAGGCGGGCAGTTGAAAAAGGTATCCCCCGGCCCCTGGAAGTTGAGGACTACAGCAATTACGGTTGTGCTATGAGATGGGAAGCAGCTTCCCTGGGTTTGGGTTTTATGCCGGTCAAATCTCAGCTGGGATCTGATATCATCAAGCACAATCCCCGAATCAAGGTTATAGACGACCCCTACACTGGAGAACCGGTAGCTCTGGTGCCGGCCTCAGCTCCTGATGTGGGGATAGTACATTGTGCCCGAGCTGACGAAATAGGTAATGTTCAGTGTTACGGTTTGTACGGAAATACTGATCTTTTGGCCCGGGCCTCTAAAAGAGTCATAGTCAGCGTAGAAGAGATTGTCACCCAGGCTGAAATCCGCCGTATGTCAAATCTTACTGTCATTCCTTATTATTATGTAGATGCCGTAGTTCATGCCCCATTTGGAGCCCACTGGAGGGAGTCCAACTTCTATTATCATCATGATTTAGCCTATGGCCTGGATGCTTATCGTCAATTCGCCACCCAGGAAGGTTTTGATGCCTGGGCCGATAAATACATCCACGGTACCAAAGATTGGGATGAGTACTGCCAGTTGGTGGGTTATGACCGCTTAAATCGTTTACGACTCAGTGAAAACAAATACCAAAAATTTGGAGAGGTGAGGTGATATCAATGTCGGAATATGCAAAAGAATATTCCTTGCCGGAATTGATGGCTGCTTCCGTGGCTCGGGAGATTAATGACGGGGAATTATGTTTTATCGGGGTAGGGATGCCCTTAATGGCAGCTACGGTAGCCAAGTTCACCCATGCCCCCAATTTTAATATGATGGTGGAGTACGGGGCCGTTGGGCCTTCCCCCCGTAGGCTGCCCATGTGTGTGGATTGTGCGGTGAACTGTGAGCGGGCCTATTTTACTGGAAGTCAGCGGGAGGTTATGGGGGCTCAGCAGAACGGCTATGTGGATGCAGGCTGTATAAGTGGGGCCCAGATTGATAAATTCGGCAATCTTAATTCTACCGGTATCGGGACTTATCCCAAGCTGAGAGTTCGCCTGGCCGGCAGCGGGGGAGCCAATGATATAGCATCTTCTGCCAGCCGCACCATAATTATGATGCGACAGGATGGACGCAACTTTGTCAACAAACTGGACTATATCACTTCACCAGGTCATTTGGATGGCCCCGGAGCCCGGGAAAGGGCCGGACTGCCTGGAGGAGGACCCCATGTGGCAGTTACCACCATGGGGGTATATCGTTTTGATAAAGAAACCCGGGAAATGTATCTGGAAAAGATCCATCCCGGAGTTAAGCTGGAGGATATTAAGCGTTCTATACAGTGGGATATCGCTATTTCGCCGAATTTAGTGGAAACCGAACCCCCCACTGAAGAGCAGGTAATGGTCATGAGGACCCTGGACCCGCTCAGAGTGTACTTGGGCAATGGCCGGGAATTGCTGGCCGGGGATTTTGAGGCCTTTATGCAGATGTTCGAGAACAGCTATTGGCCTATGACCGAACTGATGAAGAAAAAAGGAATGTTCTAAGATAAGGGGGAGAAGCCATGATTAAGAAAATGGGTGTGCTGGGGGCAGGAACCATGGGGGCCGGAATAGCCCAGATAGGAGCAGAGGCCGGATTGCAGGTAATTCTGGTGGATATTGAACAAAAATTTGTGGATAAGGGCCTGGCCAGTATAAGCAAGAACTGGGAAAAGGCCAGAGCCAGAGGCAAGCTCAATGAAGAGCAGGTAAAACAATACCAGAAGAATCTAAAAGTAAGCTGCAGTAACCAGGATTTAAAAGATTGCGATCTGATGATTGAAGTAATCGTAGAGAACATTGATGTTAAGAAAAGAGTATTTGAAGAACTGAATAAAATATGTTCTCCAGATACCATATTTGCATCCAATACCTCAGGTTTCAGTATAACCGAGCTGGGGGTAGCCAGTGCTCGTCCTCAGAAGATGGTGGGGATGCACTTCTTTAATCCGGTTCCGGTAATGAAACTGGTTGAGGTTATTCCTGGAGTAGAGACCAGTCCTGAGACAGTTGAGGCAGCCACCGAAACCTGTCGAATCATAGGCAAGACCCCGATTCCGGCCAAAGAAGCTCCTGGCTTTATTGTTAATCGCTTGCTGGTGCCCTATTTGAATGATGCGGCTCATGCCTTGGATGAAGGGGTGGCCTCAGTGGAAGCAATTGATGAGGCCATGAAACTAGGAGCCAATATGCCTATTGGTCCCCTGGCCTTGTGTGACCTGGTAGGAATCGATGTACTCTTAAATGTAGTGGAGTATTTCTATAAAGAGTTTGGGGATCCCAAGTTCAGACCGGCTCAGTCTTTGAAAAACAAGGTTCGGGCCGGACACTATGGGATCAAAACCGGCAAAGGTTTTTATGACTATAGTAAAAAATAGCGGGAAAACAAGTATGAAGTAAATAAGGGAGGGGTTGGTGATATGATTCATCCTGATAATAGCGAGAAATATTATATAGATAGCCCCTCTTAGTTTTTAGAATATAAAGAAGAGGAGGTAAGCATAATGGTTGGAATTACTGGATTTGGAGCATATGTTCCCTATAATCGGCTTAATCGATCTCAGATCAAGGATACCTTCGGAGCTCCAGTTCCCAAAGGAGAAAAAGCAGTAGCCAATTATGATGAGGACAGCATTACCATGGGGGCCATGGCCGCCTTGGACTGCACCGCTCATATGGACACCCAGCTTATTGATGCGGTCTATTTTGCCACTACCACTGCACCTTATAAGGAAAAGCAAAGTGCTGCTACTATAGCCGGGGTCTTGGATACTCGGATAGATATTAGAGTAGCTGATTTTTGCGACTCATTAAGAGCCGGTTCGTCAGCTCTGCTGGCGGGGATAGATGCGGCCGGGCAGGGCTTGAATACAATAGTGGTGGCAGGCGAATGTCGGCTGGGCTATTCAGCCGGACCTTATGAAAACCATTTTGGAGATGGAGCGGCAGCTCTAATCCTGGGCAATAAACAGGTTATAGCTGAGTATGTGGATAGCTGCAGCATATCGGTGGATTTCCACGATCTGTGGCGGGCTGATGATGAGCGCTTTGTTCACAGCTGGGAAGAAAGGTTCTGCATAAACCAGGGCTATAATCAATTTGTAAGCCAGGCAGTAAAAGGGGTTTTAGGCAAAACTGGCTTAAACCCTGGTGATATCAGTAAAATTGTGCTTTATGGAATAACCCCCCGCTACCAGGGACAAATCGCAGCCAAACTGGGATTTGCCCCAGCCCAGGTCCAGGATAGCCTTTACAACCAGGTCGGAAATACCGGGGCGGCCAGTGTTCCCATGATGCTGGTGGCTGCGTTGGAAGCAGCCAAGCCCGGAGATTATATACTTCTGGTAAGCTATGGAGAAGGTAGTGATGCCATAATATTCAAGGTGACAGAGGAGATTAGCAGTTTTTCGCCGGGTTTAGGCCTAAAGGGATATTTGGATAATAAAAAGGTGAGTATGAACTATGGTAAATATCTGCGCTGGAGAGAATTGATTGAAACTGAGCCAGCTAAAAGGCCGGTACAAAAAAGGTCTTCAGTTCCGGATATGTATCGCAACCGCAAGAAAAACCTTGGTTTTTACGGAGTCCGCTGTAAAAATTGCGGTACTGTACAATTCCCGCCTTCCCGGATTTGTATTGAATGCCGGGCCATAGACCAAATGGAAGATTATCGTCTTTATGGTAAACCGGCTCGGGTGGCTACCTATACCGTGGATTACCTGGCCGAATCCCTGGATCCTCCCACCATAGTGGCGGTAGTAGACTTTGAGGGCGGAGGCCGCTTGATATGTTATCTG
>CAZPSR010000152.1:0-5426 GCA_964589135.1 uncultured Syntrophomonas sp. | reverse complement strand
ATCGGCTTGAGCCCATCTTTTTAGGACAAATTATCTTAGCCCTAACTACTTCCAATTTTCCATTCTCCGTTCCAAGACCCGCTTGAAATTCAGCAACTCTTCATTAACGTGCTGGATCAGTCTAACGGTTTCACTTGCTGATAGTTTAAGCTCTTCTGGATGAACTATTTCAATAGTCCTAAATTCTTCTTTCATGGTAAATCTAACCGCATTTTCCAATGAATCGGCAGTAAACAATAGGTAAACCGGGGCATAATAAGTTACTTTGTTGCTGTATTCATCTACAATGGTGTAAATTTCATGTCCCATATCAATATCTTCGATGTTTATGCCCTGAACCGGAATATTCCGCAGTAAGGTGACCTTTTGCTGCCGTAACTCTTCCGCCTGTTCTATCGAACCCCTGTTCCCAAAAAAAAGCTTAGAGCTTTTGCTTTCAGCTACAAAATCTAAACGCATTCTAAATTTAAGGTTAGCCAATGCTTTGCCTCCATCCCTGAAATACCTTCAACTGACAATTTTATCTATTATATATTATTTATCCAGCTACCACACCTAATAATTTATGGCCTATACGACCTTTTAAAGCACTCAGCTATTGGGGGCTCCGGATTGAGCCCAATCCAGCAAGAGTTTAACTTCATGAGGATCTAAATGCCGGAATTGTCCTTCTTCCAGGTCTTCCAAGCTTAAAAAGGCTAATGCGGTTCTTTGGAGGCTAATAAGGGGAAAGCCGACTTGAGCCAACATTCTTTTGATCTGCCGCTTGCGCCCTTCATGGATTACCATTTCGATCAAGGTAGATTGGGGATAGAATTCCAATACTTTAACTGAGGCCGGGGCTGTCAATCCGTCCTCCAATTTGACCCCCCAGGTCAGCTGCCTTAATGCAGTCTCATTTATTCGGCCCCAGACTGTGGCTTGGTACTTCTTATCCACCTGATAACGAGGATGAATTATTTTATTGGTAAACTCCCCATCATTGCTTAAGAGCAGAAGGCCCCTGGTGTCAAGATCCAATCGTCCTACCGGGTATAATCGGCCTGGTATTCCTTTTAATAAATCCATTACCGTCGGCCGGCCCTGAGGATCGTAGGTGCTGCTTAGATAGCCCGCCGGCTTGTTTAACATTAGATAGATTTTCTTCTGAGTTTCCAGCCGTTGACCGTCAAACTCTATTATATCCAGGTCTGGGTCTATTACTCGTCCCAGCTCAGTGACCGGCACTCCATTAAGGCTTACCCGGCCAGTGGCTATTAATTGTTCTGCTTTACGGCGCGATGCCACTCCTGCCTGGGCCAGGTATTTGGCCAATCTCATTTATCCATCCCTACCTCTTTGTCTTTTGTTATGGATCTCATTCTAATATAAAAGCCCAAGAAAAGCCAGTTGACAGAAAGAGTCCCTTAGGCCTTTGTCCTATCTCATTATCCGATTAAAAAAATAAGTGAGGTATTAATACCTCACTTATTAAAAGCTAAACTCTATTTTTTTAGTGATTGCCAAACTACCTCGGCCAAATCGAATACTTTGGTTTGTTCTTCGGCTTCGGCAGCTTTTACTCCATCAGAAATCATGGTCAAACAGAAGGGGCAATTGGTCACAATCATCTCTGGAGTGGGTTCCAAGAGTTGATCGGTCCTGGTATCATTGATACGCTTGTAACCTTCCACCGCATCTTCTTCCAGCCACATGCGTCCTCCTCCAGCTCCACAGCAGAAGCCGAAATTCTTGGATTTCTCAATCTCTACCAGATTAAGACCTGAGGCTGCCATTACTTTTCTGGGTTCATCATACACGTCATTATGCCGACCCAGGAAGCAGGAATCGTGGTAAGTTATCTTAGCTCCAAGTTTACCGGGTTTCAGCTTACCTTCCGCAATCAGCTTGGCTAAGAATTCGCTATAATGATATACTTCATACTTGCCACCCATCTGTGGGTATTCATTCTTCAAGGTAGTGTAGCCATGGGGGCAAACCACAATAATCTTTTTGACCCCATAGTTATTGAATGACTCCAAATTCTGAGCAGCCAGGGTCTGGTAAAGGTATTCATTACCCAGCCTTCTGGCTGAATCCCCACAGCAGTATTCTTCTGTTCCGAGGTAACCGAAGGAAACTCCTGCTTCATTCAGAAGTCTGACCAGGGCCTCTCCTACTCTCTTATAGCGGTCGTCGAAAGATACCGCACAGCCAGCATAGAGCAAGTATTCAAATTCTTTACCATCTTCAGGCAAGAGGTTGACCAGGTCTCTGACTCCCCGTTCGTTCAGCCATTCAGCCCGTCCAGCCCAGCCCACGCCCCAAGGATTATAGTTGCGTTCCATGTTGGTAAAGGCCATTTGGGCTTCACCAGGCATATCTCCCTGCCACATAACCAGGTTTCTGCGCATGTCAACAATTTTAGGAATATGCTCAATAAACATGGGACAGTGTTCCATACAAGCACGACAATTGGTGCAATCCCAGATTACCTCGCTAGTAACCACATCATAAAGCAGGCTTTGTTCCATGGGATTTACTGCTTCTGCCGCTTCTTCCGTCATGGCTACCATCTCAGCTTCATCATGGTGAGCATCTTTGGCCGCAATAAGGTACGGAGCTTTGGCATCCAAATGCTCTTTCATATTCTGTATAAGAGTAATTTTGGGATTTAAATGTTTTCCAGTATTATAAGCCGGGCAATTTTCCTGGCATCTTCCACAGCGGATACAAGCATCTAAATCCAGCAAATCTTTCCAACCAAACTCTTCAATGTTCTCAACCCCAAAAGATTCGGCTTCCTCTATATTCTCTACCATGCGGCATGCAGAAGGTTCCAGATCCCGGAAAGTATAATTAAGCATACTGGCTATTATATGCCACAGTTTGGTAAATGGAAGCAGGGCAATAAACAGGAAAGCTATAGCCATATGGAACCACCACAGGAAACGATGCCACATTAGAATGGACTCCAGTTGCCCATTTACAAATGACTGGGTGTCTACAAACCACTGGGCGAAAATCCAACCAATAGGTGAGGCCTGTTGTTCATAAGCAATCTGGGCCAAAGTGGTGGACTGGATGATCTGTGCTGCTATTCTTAATCCTTCAATAAAGAAACCGGTTAAGAGTATAGCTACTATGAGTATCAAAACCCATCCATCAGAGGTTTTGGTATCATTAAGACGATCAGGTTTCTGTACATAGCGAACTACCGCCAGTACTATTACTCCAACCAAAGCCAGAAAACCTAGAACGTCAACAACGGCTGAGAAGTATATATATGAATTACCCTCTATATGGGGGAAACCCAACCAATAATGAGATGCGTCAACTCCAGCCGCTAGTGCTAATACTAAAAAGCCCCAGAACAAAAGAAAGTGCATCCACCCTGCCAAGGGCTTTTTGATTACCTTGGCCTGAGCAAAGCTGTATTTCAGTAATGATAGTGCTCTTTCGCCAATCCGGTCATTGCGATGCAGTTCACCTTTAGCCAGGGTCCAAACCTGGAATCTCTTATAAAAACCAAAAAGTAAAATACCAATAGGTATAAACATAAATATATAAATCAGCCATTCGTAGGGAATGTTTGCCCCTACCATACGCATAGGGACATCATAGCCACCTTCTATTGGATGAAATCCAAAAATCATTGTACAATTCCCTCCTTAAATACAGCTGGCTTTACTGGATATACCATATGGTATATCCAGTAAAAACCCTTTTCCTCACCCCTGCCAGAATGACTATTTCTTCAGTTCTGTACAAAGTGTAGGTATTACTTTAAATAAATCTGCTACTACTCCGAAATCGGAAACATTGAATATGGGAGCTTCCGGGTCAGTATTGATAGCTGCAATAAACTTTGAGGAGGACATTCCAGCCAGATGCTGGATAGCACCGGAAATACCGGCTGCAATGTACAGATTCGGGCAAACTACCTTACCAGTCTGACCTACCTGCAGTTCATGTCCTAACCATCCAGAGTCAATTGAAGCACGGGATCCACCAACAGCTGCTCCCAGCAGGTCAGCCAGAGACTCAACCAGCTTAATTCCGTCCGGGCCTTTACATCCACGTCCGCCGGAAACTACCGTCTCAGCTTCAGTCAGATCCGGTCTAGCTGATACGGTGGGAACAAATGATTTAATTTCCTGGAATACATCAGCCTGGCTAGCAGCGATAGCAGGTTTAACCACTGCCCCAGCACCAGCTGCTTCAGTTACTTCCATAACCCCAGCCCGAATGGTGGCCAGAACAGGACTGGTAGCTACTTCAACTTTAGCTATGGCTTTACCGGCATAAATAGCCCTGGTAAATACGCCCTTGCCTGCTGAAAGTTCAACTGCGATAGCGTCAGTTGCCAAGCCCGCTTCCAGTTTCTGAGCCAGACGGGAAGCAAAATCCCGACCATTAAAGGTATGAGCAAAAAATACTGCATTAGGCTTGTATTCTGCTATCATAGCAGCCAACTGGGCTACATAAGCGCCAGTGTTATATTCGGCAAATAGATCTCCTTCTACTACGTATACCTTGTCAGCACCGTATTTTGCAAACTCGGGGGCTAATCCCTCAACGTTGTTACCAAAAACAACTGCACCAACTTCAGCGCCAATTTTTTTAGCTTCTGACAGCATTTCGAAGCTAGCCTTACGAATATTGCCGTCTCTTTGTTCTACAATTACCCATGTTTCTGACATCAATTACCCTCCTTTTATTAATAAGTATAGGTGTAAGCACAACTATTTAACTTCAATTTTAACGGTATTTAGCATCCAGTCCGCCAGCTTAACAGCGCATACATCAGGCTCATCCTCGATCTTGACTCCAGCCTCTTTGGCAGGTGGCATGCCATACTCGATAATGGCAACCTTGTTTTCGGCTGCAACTGCATCAACGGTGGCAACTGGTTTCTTTTTAGCCTGCATGATACCCTTCATGGAAGGATAACGGGGTTCATTCCAGCTTACCTGAGATGAAATAACCGCGGGCAGGGTAACGTCTGCTACCAGAGTTCCGCCGTCAGCTTCACAGGTACAGGTTGCTTTCCCATCAGCAATTTCCACATTGGTAATAACATTGATATGGGGAAGTCCCAGAATTTCTGCGATACGAGTGGGAACCTGTGAGGAACCATCATCAGCGGCAACATGGCCAGCCAATATGATGTCAGGATTTTCATCCTTAATGGCAGCAGCCAGAGCAACTGCTCTTGCATATTCATCTGCACCGGTGTCCTGCTTCAGCAGAATACAACGGTCGGCGCCCATCGCCAGAGCTGTACGAATAGCATCCATAGCCTTATCAGATCCTGCAGATAATACTACTACTTCATCTACTATTTTCTTTTCCTTTAACTGAATGCCACCTTCTACAGCAACTTCGTCATACGGGTTAATTATTAAATTAATCCCTGCATCGGCCATTTTGCCATCCTTTAATTC
>CAZPSR010000151.1:0-5448 GCA_964589135.1 uncultured Syntrophomonas sp. | reverse complement strand
TCCTCCTCCGCTAATACTGGCTCTCGTTTCCCAGTGCTGGCCCGCAATTCTTCCATCTGTTCCTGCATTTGTTTTAAGTGGCTATCGATGGCAATAAAGTCTTCCTTGGCTCGGTTTAGCTCATTTTCACTTGCTGTAAGCTGATCCTGGATCCGGCGTTCTTCAACATCCGGATCCTCTTCACCATATAAATCTAAACGATTCTGTTCTATATGATTCTGTATCTCTTCACTTGCTTCTAGCTTTCGGCCTAGGTAAGCCTGTTCCTCAAGGCTGGCTTTTAGCTGTTTTGCCTGCTGCCTGATTTCTTGATCTAAGAGGCCAATCCCCTGCTCTACCTGCTCTTTCCGTTTCTGGTGCTGAATCCAGGCTGCTTGACGTTGTTGTAACTGTTCCCTAATTAAATTCACTTCCTGCATCTGCAGCTGTTCAATACCGTATGGTGCCAATTCCTGCATTACTTCCTGTTGTAAAGCGTCCAGCTCATTTTGAATACCTTCTGCCTTTTTGCCTAGCTCATCTTCCCGGTGCATAGCTAAAGCAAGTTCACTATGACTTTGCTGACAAAGCCGTTCTCTTGCCAAGACTGCGGCTTTTATGGTTTCCCAGGATGTTTTCAGCTCTTTCTCCTTTCGAAGCTTTTCTTCTATCTGGGCTATGGTCCCTTTAAGCTCGGCAATATTGATCTTTAGCTCTTCTAGAAGGTTCTGGATAAAACTGGCTTCATCTGTCTTCGGTAGCCTAAGTTTCAGCTTGGCTATATTTTCCCGATATTGCTGATCCAATCCAAGGTAGTTAGCCTTTTCTTCCTGGAGAGCCTGGGTAATATGATTCATTTCTGTTAGCACCCGGCCATGTTCTAGTTCCCGAGTACTGAGTTCCTTCTGGGCTTGTTTTAATGCTTTCCGGACTTGCCCTAGCTCTCTTTCACTTTGGTCTAAATGAGGTATTTGGCCCTGGGCATAGGGATGGTGGATCGAACCACACAAGGGACAGGGTTGACCATCTTGCAGGTATTGGCGCTCTGTTTCCAGATCCCGGATTCGACTGAGCAGCTGTATCTGGGTCTGCAGTCTTTCCCCATCCTGTTCATAGTGATTGCACTGAAGTCTCCAGTGAGGTATTTCCTCTGCCAACTGAGCCTGTTTTTCCTGCCGGAGGTTCTCGGCTTGTGTCCATAAAGCCTGTTTTTGCAGGGAATCATCCCTTTGTTTGATAAGCAATTGGATCTTTTCCAGTAGGGTCTGGCGTTCCCTTCTGTCTTGCAATTCCAATAGCCAAGCTGGATAATCAAGTTCGCCCTTTAAGGATTTTATTGCCTGCTTTAGGTTTTCCCATTCCTCTTCCCGGGATTTCAGATACTTTTTCAGCTCCTCATAGCGGTCTTCCTGGTCCTGATAGCTTTTCTTGGCTACCAGCCGTAGTTTTTCCGCTTCCTTTACCTCACTTTTAGCCCTATCCAATTGGGCGGCTCGGTTTAAAAGTCCCAGCAGGGTTTTGTCTATTCCGGTAAAATTGCTAAGCAAAGATTGGTCAGCCTGTTTTTTGACCAGATAGTCCTGGCATTCTTCCAGGTCTTCTTGGTGCTGCTCCAGCTGCTTCTGGGCCTGCTCCATCTCCTTTTGGATTTGCTGAACTTTTTGTTTAAAGGCCTCCATTTCAGCTTGGCATTGCTTAATGGATGCTGCTCCCTGCCTAAGCTGCAAATCCAGTTCACGAACTTTTTTTATTTTTGCCAACTCATTTCGCTGCTGCTCTTTCAGCTTTCCTACTTGAACCGCTAATTCCTCGACTTCTCTCCAGGCATTGCCCCGAATTCGGCTTTGCTCTGGAATCTGCTCCTGCAAATCCTCCAGGCGTTTTATTTCATTCTGCTGCTGCTCCCGCAGGCCGGACAATACAGCATAGGGCCCATCCAAAAGGAGAGCCTTGCCTCCTAGCTCCAGCCTCTGTCGCTGGGGTTCAAAGGCCCCCTTGCGCTGCTGGAAATCTTCCCAGGCGGAGTCCAAAAAAGCCAGTTCTTCTTCCAAAGCAGATATGCCATCTAAGCATTTTATCCCTTGATCCAGAGCCACCTGGCGCTTATCTTCCGCATTTTTTTCCTCTATCTGCAGCTTTATTTGCTGAACCAAGCCTGTCTCCTCTTCCTCACTTAATACCTGGATAACGGCTTCTTGCATGGTCAATTCATCCAACCTTTTTTTCTCTTCCCGGGTACGTTCATGCACTTTTTGGGAAATGCGGGTGTAAATCCCCGTTCCCGTTATCTGCTCCAGGATAGGAGCCCGCTCATCCGGGGAAGCCTGTAAAAAGGCAGCAAAATCACCCTGGGCCAAAAGGATGGAGCGGGTAAACTGTTCAAAATCCATGCCACTTATTTCCTTTATCAGCTCAGGAACCTGGGAGGCTTTGCTCTCCAGAACCTGGCCCTTTAAGGCATCGGACACTTCGTGTTTATACACCTGCAGATTTCCATTCGCTTTATCTTTGGCCCGACGCTGGCTCCAATGGGCACGAAAGGTCCCCTGGTGAGTCTCAAAAAGTAATTCGGCAAAGCAATTGCCTGACTGACGAGACATGATTTCATTTGTAGACTGATTGATTCTGCTCAGGCGGGGAGTCATACCATACAAGGCCAGGCAAATTGCATCAAGGATAGTGGTTTTGCCGGAACCGGTGGGTCCAGTAATGGCAAAAATGCTGTTGGCCTGAAAAGCCTTATCATTAAAGTCAATCTCCCATTCTCCCACCAAGGAGTTTAGATTGCCAAAGCGCAATTTATGTATTTTCATAATTCTCCCCCTTATTCAGCCATCAGGTCTTCTTCCTGCAGGGAAGCAATTACTTCACGATAGCTGTCCCATAATACTGGGCGCTGATCTTCGGGTATGGCGTTGGCTTCCAGACAACGGAAAAACACTTCATCCATATCCAATTCCCCCAGCATCTCTTCTTCTTTAATGCCCAAGATCTCTCCATCCAAGATACGATTATTTTTTATCCGCAGGACATCGATTGACGTTCCCTGTACTGCCTCTTTAACCTTTTCCCGCAGATCAGGCAAGATTTCGGCTCCATCATATATGATCTCCGCCCAAACCTTGGCCTCTTCTCTTATCAAACTTTCAATCTCCTGCTGGATTTTAGGCCAAGAGCCTTGAATCCTGCGTAAAACTTGAAAAACCGGTACCGGAATTAAGCTAACTTGAAGCCCCTGCTCTGACCACTGAACCTTACATACCGACTTTTCCCGGCAGATTTCACCGAATCCCATGGCAATCGGCGCACCGGAATAACGATAAGATTCCTTTCCTCCTACTATCTGGGGGCTATGTAAATGGCCCAAAGCCAGATAATCAATAGAAGATGGAAACACCTCCAGCCCCACATGAGCCAGGGAACCCACATAAAGATCTCTTACCCCATCTCCGTCCACTGTGCTGCCCCCAGCGGCAAACAGATGCCCCATGGCTACAATGGGCACAGGCCGGCCTATACTCTTACGTATTTTCTCGGCTTGTCCACAGACCTGATAATAATGATCCCGGATACCTGCTAAAAGTTTGCGTTCCTTATCCTCCCGGCTTTCTAAACCTTCAACCCGGCGTATGTCTCTATCCCTCAGATAAGGAACGGCACAGACAATTAATTCCGGTTCTCCCTGCAGGTCACGGAGCAGAAGGACCTCCTGAGCCCAATCCTCACCTATACTGCCAACAACATGAACATTTAAAAATCTCAATACTTCCCGGGGGGCATTCAAAAAGGAAGGAGAATCGTGATTACCAGCGGTAAGAATGACATGGCGGCAGTTTGATTGGGCTACTCGGCATAAAAACCGGTAATATAATTCCTGAGCCCGGTGACTGGGCGAGTTGTTGTCAAAAACATCTCCCGCAACCAAGAGAACTGTGATTTCCTCCTCTTCAACAATATCACCCAGCCAGGAGAGAAAAGATTCGAATTCTTCATATCTTTTGCGATTAAAGAGGCTTCGTCCCAAATGCCAATCTGATGTATGAAGAATCTTCATCAATATATCACCCTTTCATATATGCGGATTTCCTTACCTTAGTTCATGATGACCCTGCTCATAATTGTTGTCAACCATATTTTCCATCCCATTATTGGCCAGTTCTACTACCAACTGCAACCAGTAATAGTTGATGTCAAAATGATATTACCCTTGAACCGAATTATTTGATATAATAGTGTTGGATGGTAGGGTGGTTTAGTTATTTTATTAACGCCACCGCTTTTTTGTATCTTAAGTAAGGAAGAGGATCATGTTTAAAATTAATGACTATGTGGTTTACAGTTCAACCGGAGTATGCCAGATAATTGATATCAGGCAGGACGAAATCACTAATAATGAAACAGAATACTACATTTTACAACCGGTCTTCAATGATAAAAATATGATCATTAAGATCCCGGTAAATAATCCCGTGCTTCCAATGAGAGCTATTCTCACCAAAGATGAAGCCTTATCATTAATCAACACCATGCCAGAAGTTGAACCCATTTTGGTAGATGATCGCCGAGAAAGAACTAAACTGTTTAACAGTATTCTTAAATCCAGAAAATGCGAAGAATATTTAAAAATTATCAAAACCCTGCATCTGGAGAAAGACGCCAAAGCGGCAATCGGCAAAACATTAAGCAAATCTGATGAAGATTTAATGAATACCGCAGAAAAATCTTTATTTGAAGAATTAGCCATAGCTTTGGATATTTCCCCTGAGGAGGTTTTGTCCTGTATTCTTGAGCATTTTCCCCATAACCACCAGTCCACCTAGCCTAGATGACCAATTTGGAATTAATCAACATTTGCCACTATTGCAAGCAGCCATTTACACCTGCCCTGTTGGCAGGCATATTCTGCTGGCTTGACATAATGAACTATGAAGAGCCTAGTTGATTAGTAATAACTTGCCTTACATAATAAGTTGGAAAACGGTTAATAATAGCTCCAAGCTTATAAATATATGAGTTGGGAGGAAATTAACTATGTGCTTTTTGTGGGTTTCATTACCTGACGATATAGGCAAACAACAGTATCAAGCTCCAGCTACTCCTGTTCAAGCAGGGGTTGCCGGCTCAACTGGGCAGCCTGCCAATAAGGATTTGCCCAAGCACTAAGCACCTGCTTAACTTAAGTAATCCAAGCAAGCGGGGCAATCTTGCCCCGGCATACCATATAATAGAGGGAAAATCACTCTTTTATGCGTTCAGGCTGTAGACTGGTCCAGTATGCGGGTTTGGCAACAAATAAAAGAGTCCCGGGTCCATCTGCGCAACGCACAATTATAACAGGAAACTGTCTGATCAGCTACCGATTCATCCTCATCGTCGGCTTGAAAAGCGGGGCAAAAATGGCCCTCTTGAGCGGCAGCAGCCCATGCTGCTTGTCCTCCGGCAAAAACCCGCTCCCCCCGTTCATTTACT
>CAZPSR010000150.1:0-5463 GCA_964589135.1 uncultured Syntrophomonas sp. | reverse complement strand
ACATTACCCATTCTAGCTGCCGAAGAAATATTGACTATCTTGCCATATCCTTTTTCTCTCATTATGGGAGCCACTGCCTGACACAGGTTGAAGGTCCCTTTTAGATTAACATTGATTACCATATCCCACTTGTCTTCAGTCATCTTGTGCAGCAAGGCATCTCGGGTAATGCCGGCATTGTTAATTACAATGTCAACGGTGCCGAACTCCTGTACTACCTGGTCCACCAACGCCTTCATACTGGCCTGGCTGGTAACATCGCCAGCTACAGCCATAGCAGTACCCTGCTTGGCTTTGATATCCTTTTCTACTTCTTGGATCTGGCTTTCATTAACATCAACCAGAACTACCTTGGCCCCTTCTTGGGCGAAGCGCTGGGCTATACCTTCTCCAATGCCCTGTCCAGATCCGGTAATTATGGCTACTTTGTCTTTGAGCCTCATTTACATTATCACTCCTATAATCTTATAATTACCCGGGGATGAATCATCCCCGGGATATTACAAGTAATAACTTTAATACTCGAATATTTCCTCATCAGCTTCCAGAACTGAAGTATCAGCCATTTTAATGATTTCTTCCAGATGCCATACATTAGGAACAATGTTGTTCAGGTAGTAGCGGATTGACAGCATTTTACCCTTATAGAACTTATACTCATGATGATCTTCGCCTATTTCAGCTAAGCGTTTAGTAACTACCAAAGCCTGATCCAGCAAGAGCCATCCACACCATAATTGGGCAGTAGCGGTCAAAACCCGGCGGGCATATACACCCATGAAGCCCAGGGTTTCTTTTTCTTTCATATAACCCCAAATAGTCTTCTGAATTTCCTTATAAGAAGTCAGAGCTTTCTCCAAGTGAGCTATCTCCCGGTCTAAGCCCGCAACCTTACCCTTGTTGGTAGCGATCCACTCAGCTATTTCTTGCAAGGACGCAGCAAATGCGGTGCCCTTTTTCTGGCTCCACTTGCGACCGGTTAAGTCCAAGGCCTGAATGTAGTTGGTGCCTTCCCAGATGGACCAGATCTTGCAGTCCCGAGCGGCATTGGCAGCCGGATAATCCTCACAGAATCCATATCCACCATAGGATTGAATAGACTCAGCAATCATAGGCCATGCTTCGTCACTAGGATAAGCCTTACAGAGAGGAGTAATAACGTCGATGCGGTCATGAGCCCATTCTCTGCGTTCGGGATCCGGATCCCAGTTAGACACATCCTGGTAATAATAACATTTGGTCAAAAGGGCGCGGCAAGCCTCGGTGGTAGCTTTATTCAGCAAATACATGCGCTTTACGTCTTCATGTTTGTTGATGGTCTGACGTCCAGCTCTGGGATTGGTCAAGAGATGACCTTGTACTCTTTCTTTGCCATAGTCCTTGGCATTCCAATAAGCATTGGCCATAACTGCTAAGGAGCAGCGACCGGTGTCCAAACGGGCTCCATTCATCATATTAAACATCTGAGCCATACCCTGGGCATTACCTTCAGCATCAGGGGGATCCCCGACCAACCAGCCCCGGCATTCATTGTTTTCCCCTGCTACCAAGGCTGCAGTTGCCGAACCTTTTAGGCCCATTTTATGCTCAATGCCTATGCACTGGAAATCGTTGTCAGTCAGGCTGCCATCTTCATTAACCCATTTTTTAGGTACTACGAACATTGATAGACCTTTGGTTCCGGGCTTGGCACCCTCGATCCGGGCCATGTACATATGGATTATATTCTCCAGGTCATCTCGATCTCCAGAAGTGATAAATATTTTCTGCCCCTTGATTTTGTAAATCCGCGGGTCATCGGTGGGATAGGCTTTGGAAAGTGCATCACCGGCATCAGAGCCAGCAGTGGGTTCGGTTATACTCATGGTTCCGCCCCATTCACCGGTTAATAACTTGTCTAAAAAGAGGGCTTTAATGTCATCAGAGCAGTACAACTGCATCATGCGGGCTACTCCGGAAGCAGTTGATACATAGGGCATGAAAGCAGGGTTGGCAGCAATCATGATTTCATATAATACCCCATAGAGCAGGGTAGGCAGTGCGCCTTCCATCTCTAAGTTCATGTTGCTGGTACCCCAGCCATTGTCCTGAATGAAGCGGTAGGCTTTGTGCCATGAAGGGGGTATATAGGCCTGCCCGTCCTTCCAGGTGGCTCCAATGGTTTCTCCGTCATCGGCAATGGGGGCTAAAACTTCATCCGCAATTTTCCGGACTTGATCAATGATCATGTCCAGATCTTCCATGCCATAGTAGTCTTTATAGCGATCGTAGGCCAGGACTTCTGCTGTAGGAAGCCATTCCTTTAAGCAGAATTTAATGTCCCTGGTGTTATAAGCATATTTATAAGACATTTATCTTCCTTCTTCCTTTCTTTTTGTTTACCAGGCGGTTACTCCACCATCAACGATTATTAACTGACCGGTTATATAGTCGGATGCTTTGGATGCCAATAATACTGCGGCACCTTTAAGATCGTTTTCTCCACCATAACGCAGTAAAGGAATAGCTGCATTGCGGTCGCTCATGTTCAAATATTTATCAGTCATGTGGGTTACAAACCAGCCCGGCAGGATGGCATTCACATTAATTTCATGCTTGGCCAGCTTAACCCCTAATTCCTTAGTCATGGATACTACAGCTGCTTTACTGGCGCCATATCCGATAGCTTCCAGGGTAGGTGAACCTTGCAGAGCACCGATAGAAGCAACATTAATTATCTTACCCGGTTTTTTCTGCTCAATCATAACCTTGGCCGCTTCCTTAGCACAAATGTAAGTGCTAACTGAATTAACCTTGTACATATACTCCAACTTGTCAACGGGATAATCCAGGGTGGGATAGCCCCAGCTCAGTCCGGCATTGTTAACCATTATGTCTACGGTGCCAAACTCTTTAACGGTTGCCGCAATCAGGTTTATGCAGTCTTCGGTAATGGACACATCGCACTTAACGGCCAGGGTCTTTACTCCAAATTCCTTGGCCAGCTGGTCGGCAACTTCCTGACAACGATCAACTTTACGAGCTGCGATAACCACGTTAGCTCCCTGTTCAGCTAAAGCCTCTGCCATCTGGTGACCCAATCCAATAGATCCTCCAGTAACAATGGCGACTTTGCCGGTAAGATCAAACAGTTCTGCTACTTTCATTTTTCCACCTCTCTCTTTTATAATCCTTATCCACATCCCGTTGTGCTTACTCTATTAGAAATAAAATGCAAAACTTGCTGTTGTTGGGATTATTTGCCAGTTATCGAGTGATTACAGGGGAAAGGGTAAACCTGTTAGCGGTTTACCCTTTCCCTTAAGGGGAGGGTGTTGATATTGAACAATTATTATCTTATCCTTGCGGAATAACTGCCGTATTCCAACTGTTTTAGGCCAAACACCCTCACAGTTATCAGTGTATCTATTGCAGTTTGGTTTATTAAATCCAGATCCCGGTAAGTAATTAGATCATGCGGATACCGGCATCTACCCGAATATTTTCAGCATTAATATAGCTGTTAACCACGATTTGTTCTGCCACCATAGCGAATTCATCAGGATCACCCAGTCTCTTGGGGAAGGGAACCATGTTTTCCAGGGCTTGGCGTGCCTTTTCAGGCATCTTAGCCATCATCGGGGTTCCGAATATACCAGGAACAATGGTATTCACTCTGATGCCGCTTCTAGCCAATTCCTTGGCGATGGGAAGAGTCATAGCAGTTACGCCGCCCTTGGAAGCGGAATAGGAAGCCTGTCCCACCTGACCATCATAGGCAGCAATGGAGGAAACATTAATGATAACGCCCTTTTCTCCATCTTCGCCTTCATTCTTGGCCATTACTGCAGCTACCTGGCTCAATACGCTGAAAGTACCTACTAGATTCACATCGATTACTATCTTAAATGCGTTAATATCCAGGGGACCTTCTTTGCCCAGCACTTTGCCCGGCTTGGCAATTCCGGCAATGTTAGCCAGAATATGAACTGCACCGAATTTGTCTACGGCTGCTTTTATAAATGATTGTACTTCCTCAACGGAAGTGATGTTACCCTTAACAAAAATAGCTCTGTCGCCCAGTTTAGCTGCTAAAGCCTGACCCAGATCTTCCTGCAGGTCAACGATTACTACATTAGCTCCCGCATTATACAGGCGAACGGCAGTTGCTTCACCCAGGCCGGAAGCTCCTCCGGTGACTATTGCTGTTTTACCGCTGATTTTCATGTTTTTACCTCCTTTTTATCACGCAAATATAAGCAAATATACTTATTAATAATCTATTTAATCTTTTCAATAATTACGGCATTAGCATTTCCGAATCCGCCGCAGAGGGTAGCCAAACCATATTTGGAATCAGGCTTTTCACTTTTCATGATGTTCATCAGGGTGATGATAATTCTGGCTCCCGATTCACCCAAGGGATGTCCCAGGGCTAAAGCTCCGCCCCACAGATTGACTTTGTCAAAGGGCGGATTCTGGGCGATTCCCAGTTCTCTTAAAACAACCAGGGCCTGACTGGAGAAGGCTTCGTTCAGTTCGACTACATCCATATCATCCACAGTCAGTCCAGTTCTTTCCATAACTTTTCTTACTGCCGGAATGGGCCCAATTCCCATCATAGTAGGATCATTACCAGCCATGGCGCCACGTACATATTTGAAGCTATAATCAAGACCCAGTTCGTCAGCTTTATCCCGAGCCATAACGATCATGGCACAGGCACCGGTGGTCAGCGGTGAAGACATAGCAGCGGTAACCTTTCCATTTTCTTTAAATGGTGAGGTCATTTTAGCCATGCCTTCCATGCTTATGTCGTCTCTTATCCACTGGTCGGTCTTAACTATAATGGGGTTGCCGTCCTCATCATGTCCTTCAATAGGAATAATTTCATTATCGAATTTGCCAGCATCTCTAGCTGCAGCTGCTCTCTGGTTACTATAAAAAGCTACTTTACGCATATCTTCAGGTTCAACATTATATACTTCGGCTACCTTTTCTGCAGTGGCACCCATGGATAATGCACCGGGAGCATATCTAACCCCAAGTCTGGGAGCAAAGTCAATGCCCATGGACATGGGAACTGCCAGCATATCTTCGCAGCCGGCAACAATGTAGGTATCTCCATCGCCAACCATAATAGCTCTGGCAGCATGTTCTAATGCTGACATACCGGAAGGACACTGCTGACAAATAGTATTGGCCGCAACATGTTCCGGATATCCGCCGGCCAACCATGCCAGACGTCCAATATCCAGGGTCGACGCTACCTGCTTGGCAGTACCGCAGAATACTGCTTCAATATCATCGGGTTTTACTTTGGGGTTGCGAGCAAATAATCCATCATAAACTGCAGTTAAAAGTTCATCTGCTCTTCTGTTGCGAAACCAACCTTTGCTTTTGTGTGCTCTAGCATTTGCTGAACGAACACCATCGATAATTACTACTTCTCTCATTAAATACTCATCCGCCTTTCCTTTAAAT
>CAZPSR010000149.1:0-5495 GCA_964589135.1 uncultured Syntrophomonas sp. | reverse complement strand
AGAGACTTCGGCCTATCCAAATTTATTTACTTATTAAGCTTAAGTTAAAATGAGAAGAGGGTCAAATTGCCTGAGAGCCTTATATTCCGGCTGACACCGGTCAAATGGGGACTAAGAGAGCTTATAAATCCATCATGTACAAATAACAGCCATTACTCCCGATAACGGCCATTTCAGGATAATTATAGCAATTGATTCAGCTAGAAAACTAATCATCGAGGCCATTAAAATGAAATTTTTGACCAGGAAGCGAAAAAATTCTGCCAAGCCCCCTAAGTACTCCAGGGGGCGGTTTGGGAAAACTAAAGACCCCAGTAGAGGGAATAATTAACAGGACAATTCACTTTGGTGTAGAATTAATGGTGAAAGGGGAGGGCAAGGGAGGCCAAAAAAACCCCAAAGAAAATAAGGAAGAGAGGTGAAAATCCTGGGTTTCTGGTAGTTTAGCAGAAATATTGCAGCCCATCTTAAGTCCACAAGATTTCAGAATATAGCATTCTATTATCTAGTTTCAGAAACCAGGAGGGGGATATGCCGATTAAGGGCCGGTTAATCATCTTAAGCGGGCCTTCCTGTGTAGGCAAAGGACCGCTATGTCATGCCCTGCAGACCTTTTATCCGGAACTCTACGATAATATGCATCGGCTGGTTCTGTACAATAGCCGAGATAAGCGCCCCGGGGAGAAGGAAGGTGTTGACTACTATTTTCGCTCCCGGGAGCAGATGGAAAAGATGCAGGAAGGTCAGGATTTTATTTTGCTCAATGTCCGGGGGGATTGGCAGGGCTTGGAGGTGGAACAGCTCTTAAAGCTATTGAGGCAGGGCCAGGATGTTCTTTTCGAAGGAAATCCATTTATACCCCAGGCCCTATGGAAGCTGCCAGCCTTTTCCCTGATACCCATGCTCAAAATATTTTTATCCCCCCTGTCCCGAGGGGAAATCCTATGGCTTAAGGCCCAGAATGTAGATATGGGACAAATGGTGATGGATATCATGCGCCGCAAATTATTACGCCGCACCCAAAAGCAAAAAAGCCTTTTAAGCCTTAAAGACCTGGAAAATATAGAAGAGCGCTGCCAGAGTGCCCCGGAGGAGTTGAGCCTGGCCCCTTCTTTTGACTGGGTGATTCCCAATCACGACGGTGAGGACAGCGAAAACTGGACCGCATTTGGATATCCTATCGGCGACGCCTTTAAAGCCCTGGAGGCTTTTGCCCTCATCCTGCAAGGGCAAGACCCTAGCGGCCTCGCCGAAAAGTGGTAAGAAAGAAAAGGACCATCTGATACCACTGCAAAAGCAGCTTTTAGGTCATCCAGAAGCTGAAGGCCACGAAGGATTTCCTCAACAATAGGGTAATATTGGTGTTTAGCCAATTACCAGATCTTTCCCTTAGCTTCAGCATGACAAATTAAGAGACTTTTTCAGTGCAATCGGACCATCCCCAGAAAGGATGATCTTGGATGAATATTAAAGGAAAGACAGCCATTACCGGTATGGCAGAATTGAAACCCCTTATAGATGCAGGGGGCCGCAGCAGTATGGAATTGTTGGCTGAAGTGGCTCTTCGGGCTATAGAGGATGCGGGCCTTAAAAAAAGCGATATTGATGGTTTGCTGCTTACCCCGCCGGCTGAAGGCCAGGGCTTTATGTGGCCGGCCCAGATGGCGGAATACCTGAAACTGAGTCCCAGCTACCTCAATATGGTGGAACTGGGAGGAGCCAGCGCCTGTGGGGCCGTGACCCGAGCCGTCCTGGGGGTAGCAGCTGGCCTTTGCCAGCATTGTCTTTGTTTGAGTGGGGGCATCTGGGATCCCCAGGTATTCAACAGCCAGGAAGGCAAGACAGCCGTAATGTCCCCAGCCGAAATTGAATATGAGCTACCTTATGGCCCAATGGGCTTTAACTCTGCTTATGCCTGGATAGCCCAGCGCCACATGTACCAGTTCGGTACCACCCCGGAGCAGCTGGCCAAAATTGCCGTTGATCAGCGGCAAAACGCCCTGGCCAATCCAGAGGCTCTGTTTAATCAAGAGGCCATTACCATTGAAGATGTTTTAAATTCACCCCTCATTGTAGACCCAATCCACTTGCTGGAAATTGTCAGGCCCTGCAGCGGGGCAGCGGCAGTTATTGTCAGCAGCTCGGAAAGGGCGGTCGATATGCTGCGGCCCCCGGTCTACCTCTTGGGCCTGGGGGAAGCCTCTACCCACAATTCTATTGTATATTCGGATAATATCACTCATAGCCCGGTTAAAGAGTCAGCCTATCGGGCTTTTGCCATGGCTGGTCATAAGCCGGAGGATATGGACCTCTTGTCCCTTTATGACTGCTATCCTATAACGGTTATAGTAACCCTGGAAGACGCAGGCTTCTGCCCCAAAGGAGAAGGGGGCCCCTGGGCAGAGGAAAGGGATTTGACTTACCGGGGAGCACTGCCTCTCAACACTCACGGAGGTCAGCTTTCCTTTGGTCAGCCTTCCTATGCCGGAGGTATGTCACACCTGAGCGAGGCGGTCCGGCAGCTGAGAGGTGAGGCAGGCCAGCGGCAGATCAAAAACCGCCGATTAGCCTTTGTCAATGGCAATGGCGGGGTCATGAGTACCCAGTCCAGCCTGATATTGGGGAGGGAAAGCAGATGAAGAAAACAGCACCGGTGACCAGTAAAACTCCAGCAGAGCCCAGTTTGAAGATTCAATACTGCCCGGTCTGCGCCCAATATATTTTTTACCCCCGGCCCCAATGCCCTCATTGCTGGCAAGGGAAGCCAGAATGGAAAGAAAGTTCAGGGCAGGGCACTGTTTATACCTATACCATAGTGCGCAAAAGCTATCTGCCGGAATTTGCCCATCGGGTCCCTTATATCTATGCCCTGGTGGAGTTGGCGGAGGGCATAAGGATTCCCAGCAATATTATAGATTGCCCGGTGGAAGAGGTTAAAGTCGGGATGCCGGTAGAATTGGCCTGGCAGGAAAATGATACTGGGTTTATTCCAGTCTTCCGCAGGGCAGAAGTATGATCAACCGCAAAAACCTTTAGTTCTTGGTAACTACTTTTTTTCTACGAATTTCTTGGTACGCTGGCGGTAATTAGCGGTACCCAGCATCTCAAAAAGGTAGCGGCGTTCAACTTCTAGTCCCTGGCTCAGGTCCAGATCCAAGCCCTGATTTACCGCCTTTTTAATCGATTGCAGGTTATCGGGGTCTTTAGCGGCAATAGTGGCTGCCAGCTTCCGAGCCTCGGTTAGAACCGTACCAGCCGGAACGACATATTCAACCAGGCCCAGCTCATGAGCTTCCCGGGCTCCCAGGCGGCGGCCGGTAAAGAGCATCTCCTTGGCCCGGCCATAACCAAGCAGGCGGGATAGCCTCTGAGTGCTGAACACCAGTCCCAGGTTGGCTCCAACTGCGCCCATCACCGCCGTTTCATCGGCCAGGCGGATATCGCTGCAAAGGGCCAGTTCAAAGCCAGCCCCCAGGGTGTAGCCATTGAGAGCCGCAATAACCGGGCAGGGCAGTTGGTAAATCATATCCAGCATCTGGTATAAGCTTAAAAAGAAAGCCTGATTCTCTTCTTCCGAGTTGTCATATTGTTCCCTAATGCTGAGTCCGGCGCTGAAGGAGTGATGGCCGGCCCCAGTGATAATCAACACTGACGTTTGCTCCGGCAGATTCCGGCAGGCTGTATTTAAGGCTTCGATCATAGCCGAAGAAAATACATTGGCAGGCGGTGCGTTCAAGGTCAGAATACTGATATTTCCTTGTGTTTCAGTATCCACCCGGGGTTTTTTTGGATTTTCCTTGGGCAACATTTTAATACCCCCATTCTATAAAAGCAATTGCTATAATAATATTCAAGCTATTGGTAAATATTTTATATTGAGGAGCTAAACTCCTTTAAATTAAGGAAGCAATTATAAAGATATCAGGGTAAAAGCTTGCCAAGAGGTGGTGGCATTTAGGGCATTGGCCATACCCCCACCACTTAATAGCCAGGCCGAAAGCTATAGCCAGACTAAAATTACCTTGGGAGGTGTCTCATGAAATTAGCCATTTTTGATTTTGACGGAACCCTGTTTACTAAGGATACTCTGCCTTTCCTGGGCCAGGAATGGATCCGGCAGGGCAAACCCAGACTCAGATACCTGCTAACTTACATCTCGGTTATGCCGGGAGTTATTCTGTATAAGCTGGGTCTGGTCCCCCGAGCCCATATGAAATACCAGGCAATGAGCAGATTTCAGAAACTGTTTTCCGGCCTTGGCCAAGCCCAGATTGAGGATTTCTTTCGTCAGACCCGCCCCTATTTATCCCAGTATTATAACCCCCAGATCCTGGCCGAAATAAAACAGGCTAAGACCCAAGGATTTCACCTGGTTTTGCTCTCTGGTGCCTATGCCCAACTTTTGGAGCAGGTAGCCCGGGAGCTAAAAATAGACACGGTGATTGGGGCTGAGCTCTATTTTAAAGATGGGACTATTGATTACCGCCGGGAAATATCCTTTGTAGACGGAGTAAACAAGCTCAATCTGCTTAAAGAGGTCTTTGCCGGACAAGAAGTGGACTGGGAAGCCAGCAGGTCCTACGGCGACAGCTTTGATGATCTCTTGGCCCTGGAAATAGCCGGGGAAAGAGTAGCGGTAAACCCGGAAAACAAGCTCCTGGACTACGCCCTGGACAACCACTGGCGGGTCCTGGCCTAGCCAGCAAAAGGACAGGTGGGATTGGGACAAGGTACCTGTCCCCGCATCCCAGTCCCCGCGTCCCCCTTTGTTATCCCCTTTAGGTCAGGGGGGTGGCCATGAAAATGGGGGATTTACCCTCTTTTATGTTTTCGGGCCGGTAGTCGTAATACTGCGGGTCCTCGTTGGCTATCTTATCTAAGATATGCTGGTAGGTTCTTCTTTTCATCTCTGCCAGTGTGGTTCTGGATTTATTAAAGGTTTTGGCAAAAGCAATGGCTTCCTCCCTGGTTTTTTCCGGGTTTTCACAGGCTTTGAGGATAACATGGTGTTTTTCCAGTTCGGCCGCCCCTACTCTTTCTCCGGTCCATTTCATCCTGATAAAAAGCTGATAGGGCATTATGCGTTTCATCCATTCAATCATAGAAGGGGCAAACTGAATCCCCAGGTCGATTTCCGGGAAAGCGAAATACCCCCGGTCAGCTCTCATAAACCTGAAATCACAGGCCCCGGCCAAGATGGCTCCATTGCCGAAAGCGTGTCCGTTAATGGCGGCAATGGTAGGAACTGGGGCCATCAGCATGGCCATAAACACCTCATGATTCCTATACATCCAGGTGCTAATGTCAGCATAAGCCTTTTCTTGCCTGAGTTTACCCATCCATTTCATGTCCACCCCCAGGCAGAAATTCTTAGGGTCACTGGAGGTAAGAACCAGGGCTTTGATCTCCTGGTCAGAAATAATTTCCTGGTAGGTCGCTAGCATGGATTCGGTCCATTCCGGGTTATGTCGGTTCTCGCCGTTGTTCATAATCAT
>CAZPSR010000148.1:0-5518 GCA_964589135.1 uncultured Syntrophomonas sp. | reverse complement strand
CTGAACTGGGGATACCAGCCTTTTTTATTAATAACAGTAGCCTTTACTCCAAAGATCAACCAGGCATAAAAAAACTAAATGACTTCTTTTACCTGTTTAATCAGGTAGATCCAACTCCTTATCTAGGCACTGCCAAGCCCATAGTATACTATACTGCGGCAGCCCATGTAGACATGGTGAGAAAGTACAATCCGGAACTAGTGATATTTGACAGTGTAGATGAACCCAGTGAAGAGTTCGAATCCTGGAGGCCCAATTATTATCGGGCAGTTAGCAGCGCAGATTTGGTACTTACGGCATCGGATAAACTGTATCAAATGGCTTCAGCTTTGAACTCCCGGGTTTATTTGCTGCCCAATGCCTGCGATTATGATTACTTTTCTGGTAACCAGAGCTGGGATTACCAAGAAGCTGATAATGATATAGCAGGTATTAAAAAACCCATAATCGGTTATATAGGAGTACTAGCCACTTGGTGCGATTTGGACTTGATTACGGCGGTGGCCGATAGGTTCCCTGACTGTAGCCTGGCCATTATCGGGCCCTTATATAACATTTCCCAGGTGCCCTATCGGCCCAATATTCACTGGCTAGGATTCAAACCCTACGAGAAGTTGGCTGCTTATGCCAAATATTTCGATGTGGGAATAATACCATTTAAAAATACCAAGATGACCGAATCAGTTAACCCCATTAAAATGTGGGAGTACATGGCAGCTGGATTGCCGGTTGTTGCTACTGCTTTGCCGGAGGCCAGGAAGCAGGGGGAACTGGTTTTATATTCAGAAAACCAAGAACAGTTTTTGAGCAATATAGAAAAGGCCTTATATCACGATACAGCTGAAAAAAGACTACAGCGCCAAGAGGTAGCCCGGCAGAATTCCTGGATGCAACGGGCTCAAACCGTGGTTGAAATAATCAAACAGGAAATGCAGCGTCGGGAATTGGCGCCAGCCCATGCTCCGGTAGCCATTGAAGATGGGATCATTTTAAATGGCAATTGGGGGAGGGGGGATAACCCTAAAAACAGCTTTATATACCACTATGCATTGTCTGGCAGTCAAGTAAGGGTAGCCCAACGGGTAAGTATAGCTGGTTTTTCGGCCAGCAGGATGGCCTATGACTTTCCCCGCCTGAGCCGAGACCGAGATTACCAAACGCCCCGGTTGGCCTGGCCAGATACTTGGGTCCCGGAAAGGCATAGGAGCATAGAAGTTAAGAAAGCGGTCAAATTTTAGGAAGGAATGGCCATGGAACAGAAAGTAATGATCGGATGTCCAATTCGTAACCGGGCTTGGATATTGCCAGCCTATTTACAGAGCCTAGAGGCCTTGGATTACCCGAGAGAAAGGATAAGCTACTGTTTTATTATCAATGACTGTTATGATGAAACTCCCCTTATCTTGCAGGAATTTGCTCAAAAATACCCGGGGCAGGTAGGCTTAGTGGTGGATGATGCCGGGAACCCGGCTTATCAAAGAGGGCAATATAGCTTCAAACGTTTGGCATATTTACGCAACCTCTTATTAAAAGGGTTTCTGGCTTCTGATTGTGAGTATCTGTTTTCAGTGGATAGCGACATATTAGTAGTTCCTCATACCTTAACCGCCTTAATGGAAAATCAGCTTAGTATTGTCGCCTGTCTGGTCTGTAATGGCGAAGTAATTGGAGATAGGTCTTGTTATAATGTCCTCTGCCAAAACCATAGAGGGCATTATTTGCATATCAGGGATTTTCCCCGCGACAGATTATTTAAGGTTGACTGCACCGGGGCGGCTTATCTAATAAAACGCCATGTAATAAGCCAACTGGGTATTCGCTATTCCGCATTAAGGGGAGCAGAAGACATTGGATTTTGTGAAGCAGCTCGGCAAAAGGGTGTTGATATATACTGTGACGGCCGATTGGAAGCTTTCCATGTAATGAAGCCGAGTATGATTGAGCAGGTAGTGAAAGTATAAATTATATGAATAAAACCGGTAGAGTAATCACATTATGTTCCCCTCGTTCATAATATATCCTAGGAATTTGAACCACAAATTTCTATCAATAAAAATAAATATTAGATAAAAGGAGGGGAGAGCAGCATGGCTGAACTTAAATGTGAATTTCCGGAAGGTTGTATGTTAGACTTATGGGCTAAAGTAATTAAGGCTAAGTATGTTGAGAGACAAGTAAAAGTGTTAGATACTATCTTTTGCGTACCTGATGAGCAAGTTGGAGGCAAAATATCCACTGTAGATGATATTAAAGTCAAAGTTATTCAAGCTTATGAAGAATTGGGTATGAACAAAGTAAGGATCTTTATTGAATTCGAAGTGATACTGCTAGTAATAGTAAACCATGAATATCAGCTGATAACGGTAACCGACAAGTATGATCAAGCCATTGAGCTGGATGAATTTGATCCGCCTTTAAGCGTGGAGGAATTCAGGGAAGAGATCGAGGACTCCGAGATTGTTCTGAGAAATTGGGCTTTCGACTTCGACATCAGAGGTAATTGTGAGGACCATCATAATCCGTGCCATTTAACTACTCCAGTATGCGGTACCTGTATCGGGCTTCGGGTTTTCGTAGACATTATAGACAAATTGGGTAAAATGCATGACGTAATAGTATATGGGGAGCTGGAGCCAGAAGGTTTTATGGTCAAGTAGGCAAAAGCCAGCCAAATGTCCGGCCAGATTACACCGGGCATTTGGCTTAGCAAAGGAGTTGAGACCAAGTATAGCATGACAGGTAGGGTAAGGATAGATC
The DNA here is from genome assembly GCA_964589135.1 of uncultured Syntrophomonas sp. Classification (GTDB taxonomy): domain Bacteria; phylum Bacillota; class Syntrophomonadia; order Syntrophomonadales; family Syntrophomonadaceae; genus JAAYJK01. The sequence continues at coordinate 2,761 of CAZPSR010000148.1, read as the reverse complement.
GTCAACAAAAAAATGCTATGAGGGCTCAGTTGGAAGAGGTATTAACAATCCATCACAGCCTGAACCAAAAGATAGAGAGCTATCAAAAGGCAAGCACCCATAGTGAATATACCCGCTTTTGGAATGAATTGAAGCAAGAGAATGGGGAGAACATTAAGAAGATTTCTAAATTTATGGTTTTAAAGTGTAATCGCTGAATATAAGCTTAAGGGGAGCAGGCTGCTCGTCAAGCCATGAACAGGCGGAGTTTTTACCAGATATAAGCAATATCTGAAAACCCCGCCTGTTCTTGATCAATGGGGGGAGTTTAAATGAAAAGTCTAGGTTTAGCTTTAGGTGGTGGGGGCCTGCGGGGCTTAGCCCATATTGGTGTATTGCAAGCCTTGGAAGATAATCATATCAAGGTCAGCATGATGTCGGGTACTAGCATAGGAAGCATTATTGGAGGTTTATATGCCTGCGGCATTTCAGCCTATGAGCTGGAAAGGATAGCCTTAAAACTAAAACCTTCGGATTACCTGGACTATAATATCGGAGGATTCATAAAATATCTGATCTCCCTCTGTCTGCCAGGGGTGACAGCTACGTTAAACGGCATTATTAAAGGGTGTAAATTAGAGAGATTGATATATGACTTAAGTGATGGCAAAAGCTTAAGCCAGATTAAGCTTCCTTTGAGTATCATTGCCTGCGACATTAATACTGGTCTGGAGGTGGTTTTTACCAACAGCAGCCTGGTACCTGGCAACCATAAATTGGTGGTAATATACCATGCTCTGCTTAGTGAAGCAGTACGCTGCAGCAGCTCTATTCCAGCCACTTTTGTACCCTGCTACTTTAATGGCCGGCAGATGGTGGATGGTGGTATTAAAACCATGGTCCCGGTTTGGATTCATAAATTGATGGGGGCAGAATATATTCTAGCCGTTAATTTGGGACAAAACGAGTATAATTCACCGGTGGAAGGCTTACCCCAAATAATATCCAGAAGCATTGACATCTTAAGCTTTGAGACCTCTGATACCGAAGAAATCATATTTGCCGATATGCTGCTTTTTCCCGGGGTAGAGGACGTACCCCTGGATGATTTGAGCCAGGCCCGGGCCATCATTAGACAGGGGAAATCAGCCATGTTAAAAAGACTACCCGAACTAAAAAAAGCATTAAAATAGAACAATTAAGGAACCGAGACTTATAAAACTACATATAATATCCATTAGGAAGCACTATCCGCCGGAGTAGCAGTACACGGCAGGGAGGGGGTTAAAATGGCTACGGATAAGTTTGAACATGCAACTTTTTACCTTACCAAACGGCAGGTAAATGAAATAAAGCGTTTGGCCCTGGATAACCAGATTTCCAGAAGCGCCCTGGTCAGAATGATAATTAGGGAATATCTGGCTAAGCAGGAGGGCCAAGAGGAAAAATAAGATCGCTCCGGTTACCAGGGGACGGTCCTTTTATCCCTGCTAGGGGGAGATAAAAGGACCGTCCCCTGGTCATTAAAATATTTAGCATAAATTGTTGGGTATAAATTGCGGAGTAGGGGAAAAAATGAGAACCAGACCTTCTTCATTGGATTTGGCAGCCAATTGTCGAAAAAATGACGACACTTGTAAGCTTATTGGCAAGGTTTAGAAAAATGGCTTAAGGGAATAATTAGAGCAGGGAAGGGGGAAATGATGTGAAGAGAATTATTGTATCAGTTTTGGCTCTAGCGCTTATTTTTTTGCTTGGCAGTTACTATTATGCCGAAGAAAAACCTTTGCAGGACAGTGTATTTAGGCTTCATGTTATAGCCAACAGTGATAGTATAGAGGATCAGGCCCTTAAGATAGCGGTTAAAAATGAAATAGTACAGCTATTAAAAGATGAATTTTCCAGCCAGGAGGATGTGGAGCAGGCCAGAGAATTGGCTCAGGACCATATCCCGCTGATTCGGGAGACAGCTCGGGAGGTAATGGCCCAGCAAGGCTATGATTATCCGGTAGAAGTTAAGGTAGGGGAATACCCCTTTCCCACCAAGAGCTATGGCAACTTGGTTTTTCCCTCCGGTGAATACCAGGCCTTAAGAGTTACTATTGGTCAGGGTCAGGGCAAGAATTGGTGGTGTGTACTCTTTCCTCCCTTGTGCATGGTATCGGACTCAGATCAGGGTTTGAGCTTTGACCGGCAGGAAGAAGCCCGGGTAAGCATAAAATGCCTGGAGTTGTTGCCTAAAGGAGTAAAAGTAAAGCTCTCCAGCCAATAAATCAAATCATATAAGTTTAAAGAAAAGGAATAGCCTTAGGCTATTCCTTTTCTTTTTGGGTAAGGCCAGGGGCAGTCCAAAATAGCAGGTGGATAACTCCAAGCATAGCAAAAGGAGAAGGAAGATTTAGAGCGGCTAGTTTTTAAGCTGGAATAAATATATAATTTTAAAAAACAGGAGAAACAAAAATGAGTTTAATTATTGAAGCTCCGGCCAAGATCAACCTGCTGCTAAACGTTAAGGGCCAACGAAGTGATGGTTATCATGAACTGGAAAGCGTTATGCATCAGATTAACCTGGTGGATCGAATTCATATTAAAAAGGATGACCGGATTACCGTAAAGAGCAACAGCTCACAAATACCTACCGGTCCTGACAATTTAGCCTACCAGGCAGCCGAATTAATATTGCACAACTATGGCCGGGGGGAAGGGGCGGCAATTTATATTGAAAAAAACATTCCGGTTGGAGCAGGACTGGCTGGGGGCAGTACTGATGCTGCTGCAGTAT
>CAZPSR010000147.1:0-5638 GCA_964589135.1 uncultured Syntrophomonas sp. | reverse complement strand
CTTTTGAGCAAGCTTACGAATCAAAATTTCGGTTAAATTATATTTCTATGGCTAAAGCAATTCCTTTAACCGATGATCAGCCTTGCCAATTCATTTTCATCCAGGTAAGGCAGGTACTGGCTCAGACCAGTTTGCTGCAAGCGGGCTTTTATATCCTCCCAGCGATATAGCTCTCCTAACAGGGCCTGTTCCAACTCTTCCATCTCACCGGCTGCAAAATAGTCGCCAAATATACGGCAAGCCCGTATCCGACCATTTTTAATCTCTAACCTGATATCAATATTTCCCCAGGTATATGAAGCCGTTTTCTGCAAATTAAACACTGGCGATTTCCCATAGTTCCAAGCCCAGGTAGCATATTTATTCTCTCGCAAAGCCTCTACTGTCTGTAATTCAGCCAGGCTTAAACAGTAAGTACCCTCTTCAGGTTCCAGTTGGAGCAACTCTGTTGCCAGTATTTCTTTAAATTCCTTTATGTTCAGGTCCTGGGGCAAGTGTTCCCTGATATTGGTCACCCGGCTCTGGACTGATTTTATACCTTTGGAAGAAAATTTATGCTCTCCTGGATTCAAGGCCCGGGACATAACTTCCAGATTGGAGTCAAAAAGAATGGTACCATGATGCAGCAACCTATTCCGGTACTTGAACTGAGCATTGCCCGAAAATTTATAGCCTTTGATAGTAATATCATTACGACCGCTGTTTTCTGCCCTCACTCCTATCCGCTCCAGAGCCTTTATTACTGGACTGGTGAAATGGTGAAAATTAGCAAAGTGATGGTTCTCATTTACTACCAGGGTGTAATTGAGATTGCCTAAATCATGATAAACCGCTCCGCCCCCGGACATTCGGCGCACCAGGGCTATCTCTGCTTGCTCCAAGTAGGATTGGTTAACCTCTTCAAGGGTATTCTGGTTCCGGCCCACTATTACTGCAGGCTTATTTTGCCACAAAATAAAAATGCTCTTGGAATCGTTCCAGCTCTTCACCAGATATTCTTCCAGAGCTAAATTGAAATATGGGTCATAGGAATTATTTATAACTTCTATCATGCTTAGGGTAACCTCGCAGCTGGGGCCAGATGAATAGCCTGTCCCTGCACATCCAGTACTGCTTCCAGCAGGGCTTCACACAGGGTAGGATGAGGATGAATAACCCCGGCAATATCACTGGTTTTCATACGATTTTGGACCATCATGGTTCCCTCGCTGATCAAATCACTGGCATGAGGTCCTATAATGTGCACTCCAATAATGGTGTCTTCGCTATCAGCCAGTACTTTGACCATTCCATCCGTCTCTCCCATGGTAAGGGCTTTGCCATTAGCGGCAAACTGACATTTGCCGATTCGATAGCTAATACCTCTCGATCGCACTTCTTCTTCACTCATACCCACACTGGCTATCTCCGGAAAGGTAAAAACACAGGCGGGAACTGCGTGATAGTGTACCTGGGAGTCCAGGCCTGCCATGTGCTCTACCGCTCTTATCCCTTCTTCTGATGCAACATGGGCCAGCATATAACCTCCAATAAGATCACCGATGGCATAAATCCCTGCTATATTGGTACTGAAATTATCATTTACTCTGATGAATCCCGCTGGATCTTGGGCAATGCCCAGCCTTTCCAGGTTCAAACCCTCTATATAAGGCCTGCGGCCTGCAGCCAGGAGTACCAGGTCGGCTTGGCTCTCTATAATACCCTTTTTGCCCTGAGCCATTATTCTCAGGCCCTGAACATCCTGTTCAATTTGTTCCACCCCGCAGGAGGTATGAACCCTAATCCCTTGCTTTTTCAAAAACACCAGTAAGCGCTTGGCCAGTTCATTATCCAGCTTGTTTAACAAATAGGGCAGATATTCAAATACTTCTACTTTACTGCCAAAGGAGTTGAATATACCAGCAAACTCCAATCCCACTACTCCCCCGCCAATGACCGCCAATCTGGCTGGGATCCGGTCCAGTTCCAAGATCTGGTCACTGCTGACTACCCCTGGTAAATCCGCTCCCCTTATTGGTAGTGAGGCGGGGACAGATCCAGTGGCTAGGAGCAGATTCCGGGCCTTAAACAACTCACCATTTACCTCTACGGTATGGAAATCCACCACTGAGGCCTGGCCTCTTATTCTCTCCACTCCATTGGACTGCAGCAGTTTTTCCACTCCCTGGCTTAAACCGGCTACAATTTTATCTTTACGCACTCTGGCTGCGGCCATATCAAAAGAAATCCCATCCACCTTTATATTAAATTCCTGGCTTCGGCGAAGTTCTCTTAATGCCAGGGCATTTCGATAATAGGATTTGGTGGGGATACAGCCTCGGTTTAAACAAACCCCGCCTATTTTATCCTTTTCTATCAGAATAGTCTTAATTCCCAGTTGGCAGGCCCGGATAGCTGCTACATATCCACCCGGACCTCCTCCTATGATAATCAGATCTTTCATCTTAGGGGCCCTCCCATTTAACTATTGGTTTGCGGGCGGCGGTCACCTCGTCCACCCTCCTGATCACTGCATTATGAGGTGCCTGCAGGAGCAGGTCCGGATTCTCCTGGGCCTCCTGAGCAATATTTTTCATGGTCTGAATGAAATCATCCAAGCGTTCCTTGCACTCCGTTTCCGTAGGTTCAATCATCATAGCTTCGCTGATTATTAAAGGAAAATAAACTGTGGGCGGATGATACCCATAATCAATCAGGCGCTTGGCTATATCCATAGTGGAAATTCCGTGAGGATCAGCTTGCTTTTGGGAATCAATTATAAATTCATGTTTGCACAGGCGATCCACAGGTATATTATAATAATCTCGTAATTGGTGGCGCATATAGTTAGCATTTAAAACCGCATTTTGGCAAGCATCCTTTAACCCTTCTGCTCCCAAGGTTTTTATATAGGCATAGGCTTTCACTATTACGCCGAAATTACCATAAAAGTTTTTGGCTTTGCCAATAGCCTGGGGCCTCTGGTAATCGAAGCCATATAACTGACCTTTCTTGACTACCAGGGGTTTAGGCAAAAATGGCAGTAAATTTGATTTTACCCCTACCGGACCTGATCCCGGGCCTCCCCCTCCATGAGGAGTACTGAAAGTTTTGTGCAGGTTAACGTGGATAACATCAAATCCCATATCCCCCGGTCGGGCTATCCCTACCACCCCGTTCAAGTTGGCCCCATCATAATAAAGCAGGCCTCCAGCTTCATGTACTATCTTGGCAATATCCTGGATTTCCTCCTCAAACAAGCCCAGGGTATTAGGATTGGTAAGCATCAGCCCCGCTACTTCCTGGTTCATTTTAGCCCTCAGGTCATCTAAATCCACCAGGCCTCCTTGATTAGATTTTACTTCAACCACATCAAATCCAATCATATTAGCGGTAGCTGGATTGGTGCCATGGGCTGAGTCTGGTACCATCATCTTGCTTCTAGCAGTATCTCCTCGGTGTAAATGATAGGCCTTGATAATCATAACCCCTACCATTTCTCCATGGGCTCCGGCAGCAGGCTGCAGGGTAAACCCATCCATGCCGGTGATCTCCGCTAAGATCTCCTGCATCTCATAATAGATTTGCAAAGCACCCTGAATAGTCTCCGGGGCCTGATAAGGATGCAGTGCCGCCAAACCAGGAAGCCTGGCAGCCCATTCATTTATCTTGGGGTTGTATTTCATGGTACAGGAACCCAGGGGATAAAAACCATTGTCAACTCCATAAGCTCGCTGGGATAGTTCGGTAAAATGCCTTACTGCTTCCACTTCACTGACCTGAGGCAAATCTGGGTTTTTAGTCCGGAGAAATGCGGGAGGGAGAGTTTGCTGAATATCCACCTGGGGCAAGTCGGCATCAGGCAGGGTAAAAGAATTGCTTCCCTTTACCCCTTTTTCAAAAATCAGTTTACTCATCTACTTTCCCTCCTAACACTGCGGCCAGATGATCTATTTCGGCCCTGCTTCTTTTTTCGGTAAACGCTAATAATAGGGCGTCTTCCAATTGGTATCCCCCAATGATACCATTAGCTAATAATTTCTGATTAGCGGCTGCCGGGTCACTTACTTTGACGGCAAATTCCATGAAATAAGGTTTTTGGTATTTTAGTTGCAGTCCTACCCTTTCCAACTGCTCCTTGGCATATAGAGCCAATTGATGGGAGCGGAGAGCTATCTCTCTTAGTCCCTCTTCTCCAATAAAAGTAAGGTACATACTGGCGCTCAGGGCACATAAGGCCTCATTGGAACAAATATTGGAACTGGCCTTTTCCCGTCTGATATGCTGTTCCCGGGCTTGCAGGGTTAAGACATAGGATCTATTACCATTCATATCAGTGGTCTGTCCTACTATGCGGCCAGGTATTTTGCGCATTAAATCCTTGCGGGCGGCAAAAAACCCCAAATAGGGTCCCCCCAGGCTTAAGCTGATGCCCAATGCTTGTCCTTCCCCTACGGCTATGTCAGCTCCCCATTCGCCGGGTGATTTGAGTACCGCCAGGGATACAGGTTCCACTGCCATAATAAACATCCCTTTATGGGCGTGTACCGCTTGTTCCAGCTTGCTTCCATCCTCCAATATTCCATAAAAATTAGGCTGTTGAATGACTGCCGCTGCAGTCTGATGGTCTATCCCGGCTACCATGGCATCAATATCAGCGGTCCCATCTATTCCTGGTATCACTACCACTTCCATGCGCTCGGACAGAGAATAGGCTTTTAGTATCTCCAGGTATTCGGGATGAACCGTGTCAGATATTATGATCTTGCGTCGGCTCTTACCGCTGTTGCAGGCCAGACTGCAGGCTTCCGCCAGCGCACTGCCTCCATCATACATGGACGCATTGGATACATCCATTCCAGTAAGTTTACATATCATGGTCTGGTATTCAAAAATAGACTGCAAAAGGCCCTGACTTATTTCAGCTTGATAGGGGGTATAGGCAGTATAAAACTCTGAACGCAGCAGGAGTTGCTCCACTGCAGCAGGTATGTAGCGATCATAAGCTCCCGCCCCTAGAAAACAAGGGTAGTCTTCGGTACTGATATTCCTGTGCGCCAGGTCTTGCATAAACCGGCGCAACTCCATTTCCCCCATTCCAGCAGGAAGCTTCAATCCCTCTTTGATTTTTAACTCATCTTTAATATCGCTAAATAGATCATTAAAGCTATTTAATCCCAAGGTCTTAAGCATATCCTTTACTACCCAGGGGGGATTGGGAGTATACTTCACGTGGGTCCCTCCTTATGATAAACTGGCAGCAGCATGACTGCCGCCAGGGTGTCTTTATTCCAATGTTGCACAATAGGATGCATATTCATCTGCTGACATAAGTGCATCCAGGTCGCCCGGATCACTGATTTCTATTAGGGCAATCCAGTTCCCATAAGAGTCCTCATTCAATAACTCCGGAGCTTCCTCCAACTCTTCATTTACTTCCAGTATCAGTCCTGAGACCGGGTTAAATAGGGTAGCCACCGCTTTTACTGACTCAATTACTCCTATGGCTTCTCCTACAGCTACTTCCTCTCCCACCTCCGGCAATTCTACAAACACAATATCACCCAGATGATCCTGGGCATAATCGGTAATACCCACATGACCCTTATTGTCCGTTATTTTGATCCATTCATGTCCATTGGTGTAGAGTAATTGCTTG
>CAZPSR010000146.1:0-5657 GCA_964589135.1 uncultured Syntrophomonas sp. | reverse complement strand
TGCGCGTAGATTTAACTCAAAAAATGAGGGAGTAGTCTCAGTAATATTTACTTTCATAAGTTCACTCCATTCTGTAGCATTTTCAGTTTTCCAGGTTTAATCGCGGAGAAATAATAAACTCCGGTATGGGCAATTCCCTGTCCATCATATAGATCTTGTTCTTTACCTAACTATTCGGAAAGGCATCATGAAGGATGCATGAACGGAAACTTCCTGGGCCCAGGTGGGCGATCCCCTAAAGGGGTTGATCACGGCAATTTAGGTTTATGCTATAATTTGACATATATGGGCAGTTAGATAAGCCCTGGTATCTGCTAGATTTCCATAATACCAGTAAATCTAAGCTTTTTATTTTTATCTATTCTACCATTTTATTAAGGTCTTTCGTAAATACATAAACTACATTTTAGCAATATATTTTTGTTTTGTATACGGGTTTAGAGCATGTATACAATAAACCTAAGACTGCTTTCCAGTCAGATCAGACCCTAACTACACCAAAATATTCAAAAGATCCTGTACGCTTGTTTTATAGTTAATTCTATATCTATAAGGCCGTAGCCCAGATAGTTCCGGGCATAAAAAAAGCCGCCCCTGGGGGCAGCCTCTAATCAAATCAAGCCAGGTGCCTGGTAAGCTTCTGCCAAAGGATGATCTACGGTCCAGTTAATACCTCTGGATGAAGCCATCAATCTGTTCTAAAAGCGCTTCAACCCCCACATACAAAGTAGAACCAATAAATCCTATAGCCAACAGGCTGCAGCTTATATTAATCCATAGTAATCGGCGATTGTTGTTTAAGATGGTTAAACCCATTATGATAGTTATTAAAGCTGGAATTGAATTTAAACCCGGGGTTGGCAACATAATCAGTATGCTCAAAAACACCACGGTAAAAGAAGCCAAGCGTATTTCGCTTTCTTTCAGCCTGTTTCCTGACCTGTTCTTAAAAAATTTTTTTTCTAGTTTTTCACATAAAGGTATGGCTTTGCTTTCAATGTTATTGATAATATTTGGGGATACCTTCAGCCGGGCGATAACTCGGGGCAACCACAATTCAGTAGCCCCTAATGCTCGCTGACCAGCCCATATACAAATAAGACCGGCTGGGATGAATCCCACCAGTGGTGGTAAGGGAATAGTTAAGGGTAAGGCCATAATAATAAACATCAAGCCAAAACTCTGAGTACCGAAAGTATTAAATAAATCTTCAACGGTAAAATTCCCCTGTTTATTACCTATAATATTGCGAATCAATTGACTAGGAAGTTTTGGCTCCACGAGGGGATTCATTAAATAAATATGCTCCTTTCTCTACTATAACTTCCATTAAATTATATCCCAATCAGTCTCGGGTGTTAAGTCCATAAATAATGGGCCTATACTACGAATGTCTCCTGGCTCTTTATCCGGCCCCATGCTTAACCACCAGTCCCTGGGGAAAAGCCGCTATCTTATAATTCTGATAAATAATTCGGCCAGTTGGGGATCCAATTTAGACCCAGCTAATTCCTTAATTCTCAATAAGGCTTCTTCTTTACTCAGTACTCGATCGTTGGCAGGATTTAACAAGTGCTCATATTGTTCGGCTATAGCGATTATCCTTGACTGAATGGGTATTTCCTCCCCTTTTAATCCCTTGGGGTAGCCTTTTCCATCCCACCTTTCCTGATGATAATACACAGCTTCGGCTAAATCGAGAGTATTATTAAATAAATTCAGGATGCGGTAAGCAATTACGGGGTGCTGCTGCTTTTCCAATTTCTCCATCGCTGTCAATCTGGATGTTTTGCCCAGCAATTCCTCGTTTAATGCAATTTTACCTATGTCATGATAATATCCTGCATCTTTCAGGTTTTTAATATGCGCAGGAGGCCATTCCAAAGCAAGCCCGATTTTCTCGCACAGCAGGCTGGTATTTTCGGAGTGGACTTTTTCCCTGGGGCTCCTTCCGTGAAGAGCCGAGATTAGTTCTGTAAGCATAATCATCTCATTGTTTTTGCTTTGGGAGGTCTTCTGCAGGTACATTTCATTTTCCGCCTTTTTTAAACTCTGCTCCATGTCCTCCTCAAGATCGTATTTGGTATAAGCACCCATAGCAATACTACACTTTATTACCAGGGAGGTATCCTTAAACAACTCCTGTCCAATTTTAATCATTAGCTCTTTAGCTTCTGGTGGATCGGTATTAGGCAATAGCACAACAAATTCATCTCCACCTGTCCTGGCAATTATACCTTTTTTAGGGCATACTGATTGCATAACCTGGGCGGCTTTTATAAGCAGCTTATCTCCTGCGGTATGCCCGAAGATGTCATTGGTAAGCTTTAAACTATTAAGATCACCGTAGATAATGGAAAGAGGAAGAAATGCTGCTTGATTATACTTGGGTATTTCCATTTCCAATCCTGGCCGGTTAAGCAGGCCGGTCAATGAGTCGTGATAACTTAGATACTGGATTTTTTCCTCATTTTTGATTCTCTCGGATATGTCCATGAAGGTAACTACCCCGCCTATTATCTTATTATCTTTATATTTGGGGTAGGCATAATACTGAACTTGAAAATACGTACCCTCTGCCCTCCAGAACACCTCATCCTCAGCATATACCTTCTCTCCCGATACCATCACTTTTTGTATTCTGCAATGAGAAACCGATAATTCAGAGCCGTCCTTATATCTGCCATGGATAAGCAAATGCATATTTTCCCCTATCAAATCTTCGCCTTTTTCATAACCCAATTACTCCAAACAGCGAGTGTTACAAAATGTACATTTACCTGCCGTATCAAAACCAATTATACCTTCTGCTGTATTGTCCAGGATCAGCCTTAACTCACTTTTACTCTCTGCTAAAACCGCATTGGCCTGACGCAAAGCGACAGCAGATTCGTTTCGGGCTCTCTCATAGTAAGCCACCATCAAGATTACCGCAAAGATAGCCCCGGCCATATTAAGCAAAGAACCGGTATTAAATTCGGCCAACGGCCAGGAGTCCTGTTTTGACATTATAAAATAAAGAATATAGGCATAAAACAAGCCGATTATTTTGGAAGCCTTTTTGCTGCCCAAAAGGAAGTATGCTACCGGTGGCAAGGTAAGCAACCAGTATAAGGCGTAATTGATATTCTGAGTGAATTCAAACAATAGCAAGAGTATGGTTAATAACAAGCCAACAACAATATAAGTTCCCGCATTTAAATTATCAGTCTGGTGAAAATATACCAGAGTGATAAAAGCCAAAAGGGAGATAATGGCATTACCGTAAATTGCTCGTGGATCACAGGGAACCAACATGTTCAAAACTGCAAACAATGCACAGAATGCTATCATACTTAAAAGAACCAGGTTCAAGAGAAAAACTCTTTCATAGGCAGGGTGTTCTTTATTAAACCTGCCATTATTGCTAAAATACCTGTAAAGCTTATTCTTTGTCATATTATTGGCTCCCCTTTTCGGGCATGTTTATACCGCATAGGAAATATAGACTGCAAGGAAATCGATGAAAAAAAACAGATTACCTCGAAGTAACTGGGATAATTATAACTATTCTTTACAAATATTTCTAGTATAACAGCAAATAACTCAGGGTCTGACCCTGAGTTATTTGTTATTAATTTTGCTCTTAAATCGTTTCCTATACATATATCTTAGAGATAGAATCGGGCTTTTCCAAGGCATCTGGGGTCCTGAATATCGCATGACTTCCTTTATCCTGTCTCTCATTTCACTCTTATAACAATGAACCTGGCACTTGGAACACACCGGCTTTTTATCTCCATAAAAGCATTTATCAATACGCTCCTGGGCATAATCAAATAGAGCTGAGCACTGGTTACAGAGTTCATTTTTCTTGGTATTATGCAGATCATGGCAATAGATCCCGATCATTTTCCGAACTGTTTCTATCTCCAATTGTCTTGAAAAAGCCATATTAATCATCCGCCTTAACTATAATCCCAGTAGAAATCAATCAGGCCCACTAAAAAAGGACTATCATAGTAATGATAGCCCAATTTTTAAGCTTTTTCCATCAATAGTAGTGATTTCAAACCCGGGTAAATTGTCCAGAGCATTAGCTACCTGATTCTCCCAATAATCCACTACTCTATTTTATATACCTTTATTTGCCCAGTCCATCCCATAGGGTCAGTCCACCAAATTGGGAACTTCTATCTCTGGTCTTTTTCATAGCGATCAATTCATCGCCTATCTCCATGCTCTGCTTATCCAGTTGGCTGGGCTTAGCCATAAAACTTCTAGAATGCACCATTTAACTCTCCTTTTTTATTAAATTAATACAAATTTATTATTTGATCTTTAGCTGTTTTTTATTCGCAAGAAAAAGGAGCGTCATTTACGAGTTATGGCATTTACCAGGGTGTCAGGGGCTTATTCTGCCCTCAATGAATAAAGATGTTTTCCGGTCAATGGATCCAGGGGGAAAAGTTGGCACATTTCATCTAGGATTTGTATATTGGCTAAGCCTACATTCATAACGGTATCATTGCCGCCATAATATATAGCCAGGGTATGGTCCTTGATTAAAGCCCCACAGCTGAATACTACGTTAGGGACATGGACATAGTCAGTCTCCTTTACCAGACAATCACTTCCACTGGGCATCAATAATCCTTTGGCACAAATACGCATTTTACTTGGATTGGTAGGGTCTTCCAGATCATGGAAGGCTACGCCTAAGCTATATGGATTGCCTGCCATGGTTGAACGCACACCGTGAAAAATATTCAACCACCCATAGGGAGTCTTAATAGGTGGAGCACCTGGACCGATCTTGGTCTGGAATGGGCCTGGCCCGTGACCAGTTCTCATGACCACCTTAGCTATTTGCCAAGGGCCGGTAGGGCTCGGGGCTAAACCTTCGCATATTTCGGCAAATGCCCCCCCCAGGTGCCCCGGGCCCAAAGCTTCCATGGCTTTGTCGTTGGGACGCAGCAAGGCTCTCCAGGTTTTTTGCTTATCAGGCTCCGGAAAAATAACCACATTGCGCATATCCTGTTCAGAAATGGGACCATAGCGAATAACAGTTTGAAAATCTCGGGTAAGGGCTATCATAACCTTGACTCGATCTGGAATCTGTTCATGATAGCCACTGTAGATCAATGCATACCAGCCATTTCCTACCGGATTAATCCGCATGTCTTCTACCCCGCCGGCTTCAGATTCAATAATATATTCAATATTGACCCCTTCAGCATATATATCATGCTCAGTGGCAGGCAATAAAAATGGCCTGGGCTCTACCTTCCAAAGATTCAGGCCATTATCGCTTATCGCTTTTCCTATTACACTACGACCATCAGCAATATGGGAACGAAAAAGCATTATATATTGATTCTGGCCATTAGATCCGGCAACTTCTGCCACTCCTGCATTATGAACCGTGTAGGTATAAAAATGCTGGTTTTTTTGCCAAACTTTATTGACCTCATGGCAGCTTAATATGGGGTTGCCAGGATAACGCAAAAACGGTTCATTAATGCTTACTGTTCCCTTAAATCCATTAAACTCAACCTGTGCTTGGGTAGAGTTCATTTTCATTCTCCTCGAATAATAATTTTAGAGCCATTAATTAATCCAATTACCAATTAGTTATAGGAACATTAATGGCAAGGAACCGGTTCCACATTACAGGG
>CAZPSR010000145.1:0-5686 GCA_964589135.1 uncultured Syntrophomonas sp. | reverse complement strand
AATCGAATTTGCGAAAAACTATTGACAGTACCTAAGAAATTGCGGGGCTAGCTGTTTATAGCCCTGCATTTAAGATGATGTTGTTAAAGAAGGGATTGTTGGTCCCTAACTAGCTCTTTGTTAAGGTTTCTTGCCTGCCTTTTGGGGCGAGACCAAAAAAAAACCCGCTAAGTAAGCGGGCAGAAAAAGATTGGGATGTATGCAAAAGCTTAGAGCTTTTCCATCATTAAGTAGTTCCTAAAATCAACTGATAATATATTGTTATTTTATTGTAATTCTTGATAATTATATCGTTTTTATTCAGGTTTTCAGCAATTCCAGCAAATATAGTAGAATTATCTTGAATAATAGCGAATGTGCTTCTTCCCTATTTTCCTTGCTATTGTATCTGATTATCCTTTCTAAGCTGTTCTTCTATCCAGCCTTCGGTTGCATAATTCAAGGGCAAGGTTCTCATATCTTCCCAAAAATAATCAACTGCGGAAAGCCTGCGTCCATCGATTTCCTTGAAATACTGCCCGCAGACCTGGCAAACAGCCATTTCTACTCCTGGATATTCTTCATTGTTAAGATAGATGAACTGCTTAGAGTCTTCACTTCCACAAAACAGACATCCAGTACGCTGTACAGGCCATTCAAAGTTACACGTAGTACAGTGCATCACCCTTTTTCCATCCGGTACAGTCAAAACCGCCAGAGTGGAAATTTCGCTGCAAACCGGGCAAGCTGCCACGGCCGTCTCTGGATTCTCTGATGCACGTGGATTGTACTCTAGCTCTGGCACTCCCTTTCCTTTGACAGTCTGGCTGGCAAGCCTGGCTACACCGCTAACTGCCATTTGAAGGCGAGTTGCCATTTCAGGATTCATGGTGTTATTACCTAGCTTCAACTCTTCCCACATTTCCCCCAGGGTTGATTCAATGATTTCCACTTTGGCAGAGATGTTTAATCTCTGCCAAAGCTCAATAATTGCATCTTGAGGCAAATCACCAATTGGTAAATATGGGGGTTTTTCATTCAGGTTCAACTTGGCAATCCAATAAGAACCACGTTCCAGCCGCCAGCCATCAACCTCCTGTTTAAGCTGCCGGTACTTCTGGTAAGCATTTTCAATATCTTGAGTGGTCATTAATCTGCTTGTCTTTTTGCCCATCTAGATTCTTCTCCTCTTATGCATCTTTCAGGGTTTCTTTAGCCTCTTCATCATACCATTTTTCGTAATGCTCATAAGCAAACTTGGCCGGAACCCAACCAGTGAAAATGCCCTTTAATGCCTGGTTTGAATCGGGATGAAGCACTCCCAGATAGATATGGGCAATTAATAGAGCAGCCATAAACAGTGCGCAGGCTGAATGTATGGGATATGCCCACTGCACTAAAAATTGGGGTAATGAATTGGCAAACCACATAATATATCCACTGGTAACAATACAAAGAGTTCCCAGGATGGTGATCATAGAGTTCAGTTTCTCACCGCCATTGAACTTGCCCTGGGGCGGAAAAGGTTTGTGTCCGCCAAAAAACTCTATCGGAAAATTCTTGGCATGGTCAAAGTCTTCTTTTCTGAAATTTATGACATCTTTGAACCAGCGCCTCATCTGGCGTGGGCCTTCACCTTTACCGACAAACCCTATTATCATGCCAATGGTAAAGATTACCGCTACCCACCGGTGAATATCGCGGCTAACTTGGATCCCACCAAAAATGTTTGATAAGGGTTGCAATGCAAAAGTAAGCACTCCCAACCCGGTAAAGAGCAACAGCAGGAAAGAAACCCCGTGACACCAGTGAACAAAGCGCTCACCTTTGGTAAAACGATATACCACTTTTGCCATTTCTACTTACCTCCTTCGTTCTGGGATTCCGCAATATTTTTAGCTCTTTTGACATAATTACCCATGACGAAATTGGCTATAACTCCGCCGGTAATGGCAAGTGCCGAAGCTCCAATGGCAATTCCGCCCAGGGGATGAACCACATCTTTCCAAATAGTCAAAGATATGGGCGTAGCCGGATTCGGATGCAACCCATAATAATAGGGAGCATCTTCCAGCAGATACAGGTAAGTGGTCGAACCCATAAACTGATCACC
The DNA here is from genome assembly GCA_964589135.1 of uncultured Syntrophomonas sp. Lineage (GTDB taxonomy): Bacteria > Bacillota > Syntrophomonadia > Syntrophomonadales > Syntrophomonadaceae > JAAYJK01. The sequence goes on along the minus strand of CAZPSR010000145.1, from coordinate 3,594 downwards.
ATACAAATTGGCTTTGTGGTTGGTGAGTTTGAGCTCGGCCAGGCGGGTCTGGGCTACTGCCATCATCTCGTCATAATTGCCAAACTGCAGCGCTCCGGGCTGGCAGGTTTGTACGCAAGCCGGCTTCAGGCCGCTTTCCACCCGGTCGATGCATCCTGTACATTTGAAGGTTTTATTTATTGTACTGTCAGTCTTGGGAACGCTCCAGGGACAGTTTTGCGTACAATAGCCGCAGCCAATGCACTTCTCCTGATCAATCAGGGTGTAACCGCTTTCGGTCTTGTAAATGGCATTGGAAGAGCAGGCCTTCAGACAAGCTGGGTCGGCGCAATGAAAGCATTGGACTTTGGTCATGTTAAATTTAATTTTTTGATCTTTATATTTTTCCCTGAACTGTACATAGGTCCAGGTGGTAGGAGTAAAGTCTGCTTGGGTCTGGTAGCTCGCTATCCGCCTGGTCTCTTCGGCGGGAAGATCGTTCCAGGCTTTGCAGGCCACTGAACATGCTTTACACCCGGTGCATAATGAAGTGTCAATAAATACCATTTTTCTAGCCATCGTTAAGCCCTCCTTATGTTGACAAGACAGCATTTATACTCAGGAGTTCCAGCTCCAGGATCACATGCATTCATTGTCACATTATTAGTACTGGGGCCAGGACTTAAGCTGGCAAAACCCCAGCTCCATGGCATACCAATGGTCTCCTGATCTTTACCGTTAATTTTAAGGGTCTGAATCCGGTCGGTTACCAGGGCACGCACCACTAACTTGCCGCGGGCAGAAGATACTTCCACTTCATCCCCTTCTTCGACACCAATTGTATTAGCCAGGTTTCTGCTTATTTCGGCATAAGGTTCAGGGGCAATCTCATTCAGCCAGGGAATATTACGGGTAATAGCCCCGGCACAGAAATGCTCGACAACCCCATAAGTAGTGAGAACATAAGGATATTCATCCGGTGTGCCAAACTCGGTGGATACAATCTTGGCTAAGGGGTTGTTCTGCACACTGGGATGCAAAAGATTGGCGGTCGGGCTTTCAATCGGCTCATAGAACTCGGGCATCGGTCCATCAACTGTCATACCTGCTCCACGGATAGGAACAGCTGCAATGGATTCTGGCGGAGTAGCAAATGCACCGCTGGTATAAGTAGCTGCGAATAAGCGTCCTACGCCTTCAGGATTCTGCTTGAACCCAATCTTACCTTCTGGGGTGTCGGGACCTTTGGTCTTGTCCACTACATCGGGTCCGTCATTTCCGACCCAGAGATTCTGGCTGGGATCCCACCAAATCAGTTTACGTTTGGAATCAACCGGCTGCCCGGAAGCATCGCAAGAAGCGCGATTATAGAGAACGCGGATATTGCCAGGCCAGGCAAAAGCATAATCATTATTCAGGCCTAAACCGGTAGGATCCGCATTGCCGCGACGGTCAGCCAGGTTTTGGCCTTCCGGTGTTACCCCGGTATATATCCAACATCCGGTGGAAACTGTGCCGATCGGTGCTGCCAGATATTCTCCTATTGAGGCAATAGCTTTGCCCGTAGCATCGTTATAGCCGCCAAGTTCCTGCAGAACTTTTAAGGGTTCAGCTTCATGGGGGCCGTAATCCCAGTTGGCCTTTAAAATCGGTTCATCTTTGGGATCATTGCTGCCGGCATAAAGGGCCCGCACTTTCTTAAAGATGTGATCCAGCATATCTAAATCCGGGTGACAGTCGTTGAGAGGCGGTATCGCCACTTCTTTCCATTGAATCAGACGGGAAGAATTGGTCATGCTGCCAGCCTTCTCATAAACAAAGGCCGCCGGCAAGAAGATTACCTCGGTCTGGATCTCGGCCGGGTTTAAGCCGGGCTCACGCCAGAACTGGGCGGTTTCGGTGTTAAATATGTCAGCCACTACCAGCATTTCCAGGGCAGACAGGCCTCGGGCTACCAGTTTTCTGTCCGGGATGGAAACCGTTGAATTGGAGCCCCAATTGAGTAGAAGCTTAAACTGCCCTTCTACCATTTTATTAAAGAACTGGGGCTGAATGGGCATATTTGATGGGTTGTTCTTAGGCAGCCACTGATACCCATATTCATTTTCGGCGGTGGCGTTCTTGCCAAACCAGGCCTTGAGCAGGGCTACCAATGGTTTATGTTGAACCGAGCCTTTATTCATAGCAAAATCATGCAGGGTTTTTTCTTGATTAGTCGGATAAGGTATATATCCCGGCAAGTTGGCGTTCAGGTTGGCCATATCGGTTGAACCCTGAACATTAGGCTCGCCGCGCAGGGCCTGAATACCGCCGCCGGCCTTACCTACATTCCCCAGTAGCAGTTGGATAATGGCATAGCAACGAATGCCCTGCACCGCAGTAGTGTGCTGAGTCATGCCCAGAGCATAAAAAATATTGCCGGGCTTGGCTGCAGCAAAAGTATCGGCTATCTGCTTGATTTTTGCCACCGGTATTCCGGTGATTCTGGCTGCTACATCAAAAGTGTAACGAGCATAATGGTTTTTAAGTTTTTGGAAAACACAGTCCGGATCATCCAGGCTACTCGCCTTTACCGGATTACCCTCTGCATCCAGCTGATAGGCCCAACTTGCGTAATTATACTTCTTGGTTTCTTGATTAAAACCAGAAAACAGACCATCATTGAAATTGAAATCCTTACTTATTTTATATAGCGCATTGGTGAAATTCAAAACATAATATTCATCATAAAGTTTATTCTCTATGTAATAATTGATCATTGCACCCAGGTAAGCAATATCGGTTCCGGGACGGATCTGAGCAAAGATATCCGCCTGGGAAGCGGTACGCGTAAAGCGAGGGTCTACAACAATAACCTTGGCCCCTTTTGCCCGGGCCCGGTTAACCCATTTCATGGCAATGGGATGACATTCCGCACAGTTGCTGCCGGCAATTAAGAAGCATTCTGAATTCTGCATATCCTGCCAGGAATTGGTCATGGCACCGCGACCAAATGAAGGTGACAAACTAGCCACCGTGGGCGCATGTCAGATACGGGCCTGGTGTTCGTGGAAGGGCGTGCCGATCAAGCGGGCAAGTTTGGAAAGCAGGTAGCTCTCTTCATTATCCACCTCGGCCGAACCTATCATAGCAATACCTTCCGCCCGGTTCACGGTAACGGTTTCTTTGGCACCGGTTTTAGCATTGGTTATTTCCTCGGTGCTGGTCCAGGTCTTATCCCTGACTTCCTTGATTTTTTGGGCAATCCGATCGTAAGCATCTTCCCAGGATATCTCCACGAATTTGTCCGAACCCGGAGCGCGATACAGCGGGGTCTTGGGGCGTTCCGGGGAATAGGCCACCTGCGCCAGACTAGCTGCCTTAGGGCACAAGGTGCCTTCATTGATGGGATTGTCCGGGTTCCCATCGAGGTGGACCAGTTTTCCGTCTTTAATGTGCAGGAGTAATCCGCATCCACCTGAACAAAAGTGACAGATACTGGGTATTTTTTTGGTTCCTGCTAGCTTTAGCACATGCCCCTGAGCTGCTTCTGCTTCTAGACTAAACCCCAAACCGGAAGCAATCACAGCAGCAGAGAGACCTGAAAGCTTTAGAAAACCACGACGAGTAACTTCC
>CAZPSR010000144.1:0-5723 GCA_964589135.1 uncultured Syntrophomonas sp. | reverse complement strand
ACTGCTTAAACAGATGGTTAATAAAATATTACAATGAAGCTTATAAAAGCCTGTTTTGGATAATTGTTATGCCAAGCAGGCTTTTTATTTTTATAATGTTTGAAGTACAATAATTATTAGATAAAGTTTGATCCCTCGGCAAAACCTCAGCAAAGTGCGGAATATAACTTTGCGCAGGGGAATAAAGTTTTAAGATAGGAGAAATAGGATGACTTTTATGAAAGGCCCCAAGGGCAAAAAGAAACAGAAAAGGTTCTTTGTAATAGTAGCCAGTCTGGTTATTATGTCGTTTTTATCCAGTATTTTTATCATTAACTTTATATAACCCACCTGAGGCTATGATCTGTTTATATTAACGATGAAATGCAAACCGTACTCCTTTTAGGATGCTGAACCAAGTGACCTGCTATGTTATAATAGACACAAAAAGACTTTATACGACATAATTATGTGCTAGGGAAAAAGGGGGGTATAATCTTGACCCAGATGCAGCCGATTAATACTATCAATGTGGGAGAGGCTATGACTGGCAATTTCGGCCGGATCCCCGGAGATACTGCAGTAGAACAGGTCATAGATATGATGCTTCAGAATCACTGGGGAGAAGTTGTGCTGAAAAATAGTGATAAAGAAGAGGGTTACCAGTTGGTGACCAAAGAACGTCTTATGCGCTGTGTAGAAAATGGTTTTCCTTCTCATTTACCGGTATCGGAGATTGCCCACAAGAGAATCATCACCAGCACCGTTGATGAACCTTTGACTGAAGCCCGGGAACGCATGCGGCAAGAGAAGATAGGTCGTCTTCCGGTTCTGGATGAGACGGGAAACATAGTGGGGATGCTGACTTCTCGGGATGTTTGTAATGGATTCAGCGACAAGCTGGAAATGCTTAGTGAGCATATGTATGCTATATTGCATAATATTAGCGAAGCTATTCAAGTGATAGATTGCCAAGGCCATGTTATTTTTTGGAATGAAAGTGCTGAACGCCTGTTTGGCATTAAAGCAGAGGAAATTGTAGGATTGAAGCTGGAAGAGTTTTTCCCCGGAGATATAACTCTGAAAGTAATCAAGGGTATAGAATCCTATCGTAATGTGCTTTGTGAACCAAGGCCGGGAGTGTATGCGGTTCGTAATGCAGTGCCAGTTATCATGCCCGATGGGGAAATAGTAGGGGCTGTTTCTACTACCACTGATGTTAGCCAGGTGAAAAGCTTAATTGACGAGCTGAGCCGGGTGAACAACCGGGTTAAACAGCTGGAAGAAAGAGTTATTAACAGCGAAGAAATGAGTAAGGAACCCTTTTATACCGTAAATTCCAATACCCAAAAGGTCTTGCTGCAGGCCAAGCGGGTAGGCGCTACTGACGCTACGGTACTGATACAGGGTGAGAGCGGTACCGGCAAGGAATTAATGGCCAATGTAATTTATCAAAACAGCAAGCGATCCAAACAACCGTTTATTGCAGTTAATTGCAGTGCTATTCCTGGTACTTTGTTTGAAAGCGAAATGTTCGGGTATGAAGCAGGCAGTTTTACCGGTGGTAATAAATCAGGTAAACAGGGGAAGTTTGAACTGGCCAACCAGGGTACTATATTCCTGGATGAAATTGGGGAACTGCCTTTGGACATGCAGGCCAAGCTACTTCGGGTGATACAGGAACGGAAGTTCTATCGGGTGGGGGGAACCGCTCCAGTGGAAGTTAATGTGAGGCTGATTGCTGCTACTAATAGAGAGCTGGCTCGTTTGGTGGCAGAAGGTAAATTCAGGGAGGATCTGTATTATCGTTTAAATGTGGTTACCTTGGAGATACCCCCACTTAGAGAACGACGGGAAGATATAATCGGCCTTACCCAAAGGTTTATCAAGGAAATGGAATGCGTTTATATGAGATCTATCTCCGGCATTGACCAAAAGGTCTTGGATATGCTGCAGGCTTATGAATGGCCGGGTAATGTAAGGCAATTGCACAATCTCTTGGAGAGCGTGATTATTCTCATGGAGGATGATTATATCAGTATTGATTCTCTGGCCGAAGCAGGGGTACTTGATACTTTGAATCCAGCTGAGTTGTCAGGGACCGAGATGGAGCAGAAGGACATGGGCCATGCTAACTTGGAAGAGATGCTGATCAGAAGGGAACGGGAAGTTATTATCCGGGCCATGGAAGAATGCAAGAACAATAAGGCTCGGGCTGCTAAAAAGCTGGGGATACCACGAAGTACCCTTTATTATAAGTTGAAAGCCCTGGGAATATCGGACTAGCAGATAATGACTGTCTGCAAATAGCAGAAATCAGCAAATTTTGACGAAATTACACGTGATTAGGGTGTCAGTTTTTTAGAAATAATTCTAGAAAGCTGACACTTTTTTATTGGAATAGTTGTAAATACTGTGCTAAGGCCGGTTAAGTCAAGCCTGGCCCAAGTGGCATGTAAATTGCATATCTCTATGATAGTGAAAAATGTATTTATATTATATTGTTGCGAAAGTATTAACTGGCAAAGGAGATGAAGATAATTTGCCTAGAGAAAATATGAATGAGTGGGACAATGAATTATATCAGAAGGTAGATCGTTATAATCTGGTGCCTAATCTGGACCAATGTCTGCAATGTGGAAAATGCACTGGCAACTGTCCAGTGGCAGCCCTGCATCCGTCCTATAATCCCCGGCAGATAGTGCACGATATATTGCTGGGAGAGAGCGATCGAGTACTCCAGAGTGAAGAGATATGGAGATGTATGTGGTGTGGCAATTGTTATCGGGTATGCCCGGTGGATATTCATTATCCATTGCTTATGATGCAACTGCGCTATCTGGCCCTGGAGAAAGGTTATGGACTTAAATATGTTACACCTATAAATAAATATGCCTATCGGGCTATGCAAAAGGGGCTTACTTTCGTACCAGGACAAAAAGGCGTGGAGAAAATAATGAGGTTGCGTTCCGGCATCGGGGTAGAACCTTGGCCAAATGTATCGGAAAAGGCTATTAGAGAGTATGAAGCAATATTTGAACAGACAGGTGCATTGGATTGGATGAAAGCCCTGGATGAGGTTCAGGCCCAGGGTAAAGAAAAACCAGTTGAACTTACCTTTATGGGGGGGAGATTAATAGATGAAGCTTATAACGCAGAAGAGGGTAATTAAAGCTCAGGAACGTATTCCCGAGATTCCGGAAAAAATTTTTTTGTTTCGCAGTTGTACCGGCAGTATGGAATATCCGGGAACTGAGCATTGCGTAGAGTTCGTGCTAAAGAAGTTGGGCATCGAAGTAATTAAAGATCCTGACCAAACCTGCTGTTCGGGCTATATTTTGACTTGCTCCGGCTATCCTGCCGAGCCATCATTGGCCGTAACCGCCCGCAACCTAGCAATGGTGGAACAGCGTTATGATTTGGATACCTATTGTTTTTGTAATGGCTGCTTTGGCTACAATAAGGAATTACAGCATATTATCGACCATAATCCGGACTATAAGAAAATGGCTAATGAGCTGATTGCTCAGTGGGGTTACAACTACCAGGGAAAAACTACCGTATTTCATGTACAAGAATTATATTATCTGCTCTTGGATCGAATTAAAGAATTGGTGGTAAGGCCTTTAACTGGATTAAAAATTGCATCACATTATGGCTGCCATTACCTGGCTCAACAGTATGGGATTTTGGATGAAGGGGATTTACCTACTTTCCATGAGGAAATATATGAAGCCCTGGGAGCCACTCCGGTTTTTTACAAAGAACGCAGAATGTGCTGCGCTTATGCGGTAGGACGTGGCTTTACTCATCCCAAAAACGTGGTTCAGCCTCATTTGGCCCGGAAATTTGACAGTGCCAAAGAAGAAGGGGTGGAATTAATCACTACTACCTGCCCGGGTTGCAACGTGGCCCTGGACCGGGAGCAGCCCAAACTGGCCAAGCGAGGCTTCGGACCCTATGGTATTCCGGTAATAGATTTGGGACAGCTTATAGCCCTGGCCTTAGGAGCTCCAATTGAAGAGATTGGCTTTAATGCCAATTCAACCCCGGTGGAGCCGGTTCTTAAGAAACTGGGTTTAATTAAATGATTGATTATGGGGTTTAGAAAGGAGAATAGTACAAATGAGTAATAGGGAAAAGAAAGCACTCATAATCGGCGGGGGTATGGCCGGGATGGAAGCAGCTATTAAACTCGGAGGGGCTGGTTACCAGACCGTTTTAATAGAAAAAGAGGACCATCTCGGCGGTATTATGAATCAGCTATATGGCAGTTTCCCACGCTGGGATAATCCCCAGAAAATAGTAGAAGAAAAAGTTAAGATGGTGGAAGAAAACCCTCAGATCCAGGTTAAGATAAACACTGCTATTAAGTCAGTGCAGAAAAAAGATAAAACATTTGTAGTAGAACTCAGCAACAAAGAAAAGATTGAATTTGATGCGGTAATTCTCGCTACCGGATTTGGCTTTTATGATGCCTCAGAATATGGGGAATATGGTTATGGTTCATTCGATAATGTATTCACCGCTCTGGAATTCGAAGGAAAGCTTAAAGAAATGGAATCCTGGGACAAAAAGGATCTTCCCCAGGTTGTAGCCTTTTTTAAATGCGTAGGTTCTCGGGACCGGTCCAAAGGTTATCCCTATTGTTCCAAAATCTGCTGTATGTTTACGGCCAAAGAAGCCGGACTGATGAAAGACCTTAATCCCGATAGCAAGTGTTTTGTGTTTTATATGGACTATCGGGCGGCTGGAAAAGAATATGAGGAATTTGCCCGTTCAGTGATCGAGGACAAACATGTACGTTATGTCAGAGGCCGTCCAGCCAAAGTTTTGCCTGACAATGGCAAACTTATGATAAGAGCCGAGGATACCTTGATGGGAGTGCCGGTAGAGGTAGCCGCTGATATGATAGTCCTGGCCAATGCTATGGTGCCGTCAGAAAACACCAAGGAGCTGGCCGGCATGTTTGGAGCTAAAACCGATAAGTATGGATTTATTGACTATATTCCCGGACATCCAACCCAAACCGGTGAAAGAGTATTTTTTGCAGGAGGCTGCGGATTTCCGGTTGAGAGCCTGGGAGCACAGTATCAGGGGGCAGCAGCTGCGGCAGAAGTGATAGCCCTGTTCAATCAGGATTAGGGGGCGAGTAAATGCTTAACACAGCAGACTTCTATCATGTTTGGAGAATAGATCAAACTAGCAACAAGTTGTGCGAGGAGATCAAGGAGCATTGTCATACCGATATCGAAAGGTGTCTGGAATGCGGTAAATGCAGTGGCGGATGTTCCAATGCGCATGTTTTTGATATTACTCCAAGGAAGATAATTCAATTAATAAAAATAGGGGAAGAAGCAAAACTATTAAAAATGGATGCCTTGTGGTCATGCGTGGCCTGCCAATTATGTGTGGATCGCTGCCCTTCATCCATCAATATTCCCCGGATAATGGACTATTTAAGAGAAAAAGCTTATAAGCAGAAGGTTTCTGCCAGCAGGCCCAATGTACTCCTTTTCCATGAATTGATGCTAGGTCATATCAAAAGATTTGGCAGGGTACCTGAAGCTTTATTGAGCGTAGAGTTCAACATTAGATCCAAACAGTATACCAAAGATGCCCAAATGGGGATGAAAATGTTCTTTAAGGGCAAGTTGAATCCCATCCCTGCAAGAGTAAAAGACATCAAGAAGGTTCGACGCATGTTTAGCAATATACCAATGCAGAGGGAGGGATAAGGATGA
>CAZPSR010000143.1:0-5741 GCA_964589135.1 uncultured Syntrophomonas sp. | reverse complement strand
GATGAGGTTTTGTCCTTTCAAACTTCTGCTTTGCCATTTTCTCTCTCACCTTTCCTTTCAAATAATTCTTGGTTAAATGTTTTAGGTATTTATTCTTTGGAACTAGATTTCGTATAACTGAGTTAGTTAGTAATTAAAGTGATAGCCCATATCTTCTGGCTACTATCTCTTTGCTTTTGGATGCCGGTACTTCCGCAAAATTCTTTATCTGCATGGAGAAACTGGCCCGGCCCTGACTGGCTGATCTTAAACTAGTAGCATAGCCAAAGGTCTCGGCCAGAGGTACCAGGGCTTTAATAATTTTGCTGCCTTTATGGTCTTCAAAGCCTAAGACCCGCCCCCGCCTGGAATTAAGGTCAGATATTACTTCCCCCACATATTCCTCGGGACAGACTATTTCTATATCCATGATCGGCTCCAGCAGGACTATTTCTGCTCCCTTAAGTGCTTCTCTAACCGCCATTCCAGTGGCAATCTTGAATGCTTGTTCAGTGGAATCAACTTCATGAAAACTTCCACCCAGAAGAGCAATCTCTATATCATCCACCGGATAACCAGCCAGAATTCCACCCTGCATAGCTTCCATACTACCTGCCTCTACCGCACTGGCAAACTCTAAGGGGACCTCTTCGGCTGTAGCTTGGTTGACAAAGCTTTTGCCTCTCCCCTCTTCCAGCGGCCGTAACTGAATAATAACCTGGGCATATTGCCCCCGCCCTCCAGCTTGCTTTTCAAATACGGCTTGGGCCTGATGTCTTTTCTTAATGGTTTCTTTATAAGATACCTGGGGATTACCTACATTGGCATTTACTTTAAACTCTTTTAACAAGCGATCAATAATAACTTCCAAATGTAATTCACCCATGCCAGATATTATGGTCTGGCCGGTATCTTCATCGATTCTGGTCCTAAAGGTGGGGTCTTCTTCCCCCAGTCTCCTTAAACTCTCACCAATTTTGTCCTGATCATTTTTAGTTTTGGGCTCAATAGCCACATCTACCACCGGATCAGGAAACCTTATGGCTTCCAGCAAAATGGGGCCACTTTCATCACACAGGGTATCACCGGTAACCGTGTCTTTAAAGCCAACTCCAGCTACAATATCACCTGCATGGGCCTCAGTAATCTCTTCCCGATGATTGGCATGCATCTTCAGTATTCTGGTAATACGCTCTTTTTTCTTTTTACCACTGTTCAAAATACTGGATCCCAACTTAATTTTGCCCGAATAGACTCGAAAATAGGTAAGCTTGCCTACATAAGGATCAACTACCACTTTAAAGGCCAGGGCACACATGGCTTCCTGAGCATCGGCTTTTCTATGCAGCAGGGCTCCGCTGTCGGGATCTATACCAGAAACTGCCGGAACGTCGTCGGGTGATGGCAGATAGCTCACTATAGCGTCCAGCAACATTTGAACTCCTTTATTCTTAAAAGATGAGCCGCATAAAACCGGCACTATCTTATTGGAAATGGTTAATTCTCTTAAGGCCTGATTTAATTCCTCGGTGGAAATATCTTGACCCTCCAGATACTTCTCCAGTATATGATCGTCATTTTCTGCCATCATCTCCAGCAGTATACTGCGATGCTCTTGGGCTTCTTCCATTTCCTCTGGGGTCAAATCCCGGATAGTATAACCAGCACCTAATTCATCTTCATAAATGTAGGCCTTAAGATTAATTAAATCTATTACCCCGGCAAAGGACTCTTCTACCCCTATTGGTAAATTAATGGGATAAGCCTCGCTGCCCAGTGTTTGACGGATCATATCTACGGCCCGGTGATAATCAGCACCTATTCGGTCCATTTTATTCACATAAGCAATCCGAGGCACCTTATATCTATCTGCCTGTCTCCAAACCGTTTCCGATTGGGGTTGCACTCCTGCTACACCACAAAATATACCAATTGCTCCATCTAGAACTCTTAATGACCGCTCAACCTCCACCGTAAAGTCCACATGCCCGGGCGTGTCGATAATGTTAATTACATAATCCTTCCAGGTGCAGGTGGTAGCAGCGGATGTAATGGTTATCCCTCTTTCTTGCTCCTGGGTCATCCAATCCATGGTAGCAGTCCCTTTGTCTACTTCCCCCATTTTATGGAGCTTTCCGGAGTAAAAGAGCATCCGCTCGGTAGTAGTGGTCTTTCCGGCATCAATGTGAGCCATTATACCTATATTTCTTATTGTAGCTAGATGAACCTCTTCAGACATCTATTCCACTCCTCGCCTAGTCTCTTTACCAGCGATAGTGGGCAAAAGCCTTGTTGGCCTCAGCCATCTTATGGGTATCTTCTTTTTTCTTAACCGATCCCCCGGTGCTGTTATATGCGTCCATGATTTCCCCGGCCAGGCGTTGGGCCATGGTCTTTTCCCCACGTTTACGGGCATAATTAATCAGCCACCTGATAGCAAGGGTCTGCCTCCGCTCGGCTCTAACTTCAACTGGAACCTGATAATTGGCTCCCCCAACCCTTCTGGCTCTTACTTCCAAAATGGGAGTTATATTTTTCATGGCTACTTCGAAAACTTCCATGGGATCTTTATTGAGTCTCTTTTCAATTATTTCCATTGCGCCATAACATATCTTTTCGGCTACGCTCTTTTTGCCATCCCACATAATTTGATTCACCATTTTGGTGAATATCTTGCTATTATATATGGGATCAGGCAAGACATCTCGTTTCGGAACTGGTCCTTTCCTAGGCATGAAGTACCTCCCTCCTATTTCTTCTTGGGTCGCTTGGTTCCATATTTGGATCTACCTTGATTTCTATTCTGTACGCCTGCCGCATCCAGAGTACCACGAATAATATGATATCTTACCCCTGGTAAGTCTTTTACCCTACCGCCTCTAATCAATACCACCGAGTGTTCTTGTAGGTTATGGCCTATACCCGGAATATAGGCAGTTACTTCTATTCCATTAGTTAACCTAACCCTGGCAATCTTACGTAGCGCTGAATTGGGCTTTTTCGGAGTAGTAGTATAAACACGGGTACAAACTCCTCTTTTTTGTGGACAGCTCTTCAACGCAGGCGCTGTCGATTTCTTGATTTCCTTTTTTCTACCTTTTCTCACCAATTGGTTTATGGTTGGCATGCTTGCACCTCCTTCCCAGGGTTTTTATCTAACTATTGCTACTGCTGCCGATCCTACATCGATCCCACAGGCTTCCCCCAGCTTTTTCATGCTTTCCACCGGCTGGTAATCAACTCCATGCTGTTCACACATAGTCTTTATGGGTTCAATAATGTGCGGTTCGGCATCAACAGCAAGATATACTTTTTTAGCTAAGCCTTTGCTTATGGCCTTTTTAACCTGCTTAGCCCCTATCACTTTAGAACCATTGCGAAGTTCTTCAAGAGACAAGGCGATGACCCTCCTTTGTTCGCAAAAGCTGGGCGCAATTAGTTCTCAAGACCAAATTACGCGCACTTAGACATTTTATCATCCCACACGCCCACAGTCAACTAATGTTGGCTATCACTTTGATCAAAAGGGATTCCCCTTACTCAGCATAGGCTTCTACCGTGTTCTCGTCCTCTGGCAATTCTACCGGATTTTCATCTATACCTACATTTCTATAGGCTGGATATCCAGTACCAGCTGGTATCAGTTTGCCTATGATTACATTTTCCTTCAACCCAATCAGGTTATCTATTTTGCCTTTTATAGCCGCTTCAGTCAAGACTTTGGTAGTCTCCTGGAAGGATGCAGCTGATAAAAAGGAGTCAGTATTCAAGGAAGCTTTGGTTATCCCCAGCAACATGGGGGAACATATGGCAGGCAATCCGCCCCAAGCCATAATTCTGGCATTTTCATCTTCGAAAGCAGATATGTCGATAAAAGATCCGGGCAGTAAGGAGGTATCTCCCGATTCCTCAATCTTAACCTTTTTAAGCATCTGCCGAATCATAATTTCAATATGTTTATCGCTGATGTCTACGCCCTGTGATCGATACACCTTCTGTACTTCTTGTAGAATATATCTTTGCACATCCTGCAGTCCCTTGGTTTTTAAGATGTCATGAGGATTTAACGGTCCTTCAGAAAGAGCATCTCCTATTTCCACCATGTCCCCTTCTGCCACTTTTAGCCGGGAACCATAATGAACTATATAAGCACCCAAAACCTCCTCATTTTCACCCAATACTTCAATCTCCCGGCGGCCTTTGTTTTCTCCAAATCTGACTGTACCGGTAGCTTCAGCTACTACTGCCTGACCTTTGGGTTTTCTTACTTCAAACAATTCCTCAACTCGGGGCAGGCCTCTAGTTATATCTTCACCTGCTACTCCCCCGGTATGGAAGGTTCTCATGGTTAACTGAGTACCCGGTTCACCTATGGATTGGGCGGCCAGGGTTCCAACCGCTTCCCCTATTTCCACGTCATACCCGGTAGCCAGATTACGTCCATAGCATTTACGGCAAACCCCATGCTTGGTTTTACAGGTTAAAACACTGCGGATTTTTACCCGCTTAATATCGGCTTTTTCTATATCATAGCCCACTTCGTCATCTATCATCTGATTTTCTTCTACCAGAACTTCCCCGGTTTCCGGATGAACTATGGTATCCACTGATACTCGGCCGATAATCCGCTGATTTAGCGGTTCGATCAATTGAGATCCTTCCGTAATTTTCTCTACCCAGATCCCTTCTACCGACTCACAGTCTTCTTCTCTCACTATAACATCCTGAGAGACATCGACCAGTCTCCGGGTTAAATAGCCTGAATCAGCCGTACGCAGAGCAGTATCAGCCAATCCCTTTCTGGCTCCGTGGGTGGATATAAAATACTCCAAAACCGTTAACCCCTCACGGAAGTTGGCTTTTATAGGCAGGTCAATAATTTTCCCCTGAGGATCAGCCATTAAACCCCGCATACCGGCCAGCTGACGTATCTGCTGGAAATTGCCTCTGGCCCCTGAGGTAGCCATCATATATACTGGATTATCCTCAGTCAGTGATGCCTTAAGGGCATCGGTTACGTCATCAGTAGCCTGGTTCCAAATATCCACCACCTGGGCGTGACGTTCGTCTTCAGTTATTAAACCGATTTGGAAGTCGGCTTCGATACTATCTACGACGGTATCGGCCTCTTTCAGTATCTGAGCTTTTTGTATTGGTGGCTCGAAATCGGTAACTCCTACGCTGATACCGGCCCGGGTACTGAACCGATAGCCTATCCGCTTCATTCCATCCAGCATCTCAGCAGTGGCTGCATTGCCTTCCCTGCGGTAACAATCGTAGACTATATTACCCAGTTTCTTTTTATCTATTACTTCATTGTAATAACCCAGGCTAAGGGGAATCACCTCATTAAATATGGTTCGGCCCACCGAGGTTTCTATTATTTTTTCCTCGTGTCTCTCCTTTTCTTGGATTTTTACCTTGACCCGAATTTTTTCATGCAGGGTAATGTGACCCATTTCATAGGCCATCTGGGCTTCATCAGGACTGCTGAAGGACTTGGGGTGTTCTATATTCTGCTCGTTTTCTCCCATATGGGTTAAATAGTACATACCTATAACCATATCTTGGGTAGGGGTACATACCGGCTTTCCATCCTTGGGATTCAAAATATTATTGGAGGCCAACATGAGTAAACGGGCCTCGGTTTGAGCCTCGGCCGAAAGGGGTACGTGTACTGCCATTTGGTCACCATCAAAGTCGGCATTGTAGGCGGTACATACCAGGTGATTAAGATACAAGACTGTCCCTTCTACCAAGAC
>CAZPSR010000142.1:0-5797 GCA_964589135.1 uncultured Syntrophomonas sp. | reverse complement strand
GCCGAATCCCTGGATCCTCCTACCATAGTGGCGGTAGTAGACTTTGAGGGCGGAGGCCGCTTGATATGTTATCTGGTGGATTGTGACCCGGACGAAGTAAAAGTAGGCCTGGAAGTCAAGATGTCATTCAGGCACATATTTACGGTAGACAGCATCCGCACCTACTTCTGGAAAGCGGTACCAAAATTATAAAGATAGGAGGGAATTAAATGGCTATAGGAATTAAAGACCGGGCTGCGGTAATCGGAATGGGATGTACCAAGTTTGGTGAACGCTATGACAGCAACCTGGAAGATTTGATGATAGAAGCTATCGATGAGTGTCTAGAAGATGCCGGAATAGAATTCAATGATATAGATGCCTTTTGGTTTGGAACTTTTACTTCCGGCATGGCTGGATTGGCTTTTTCCAATCGGATGAAATCCCACTATAAACCGGTTACCCGCTTGGAAAACATGTGTTGTACCGGTTTGGACAGCTTTCGCAATGCCTGTTACGGTGTGGTTTCAGGAGCTTACGACGTAGTAATGGCCATTGGGGCGGAGAAGCTGAAGGATGGCGGATACAGCGGACTGGAGGTGCCTACTGAAGATTCTGACCGGACTCTCCCTGACTTAACTGCTCCTTCTCGCTTTGCTTTTGTAGGCCCTGCCTATGCGCACAAATATGGCCTGGATATGCAACAGATGAAAGAGGTAATGGCCCGCATAGCCTGGAAAAACCACAAGAACGGGGCCTTAAACCCCAAGGCCCAATACCGGGCGGAAGTGCCGATGGAGAATATACTTAAATCGCCTATGATATGCAGTCCCCTGGGGGTTATGGATTGTTCCGGGGTTTCTGATGGAGCCGCCTGTGCTATCATCACCCGTACTGAAGATGCCAAAAAATATCGTAAAGACCACATGTATGTAAAGGGTATACAGATTGCTGCCGGACCTGCCCACAGCGAGAAACACCAGAGTTATGATTTTACTACCGCCTTTGAAACCTATTATGCCGGTCAGGCAGCTTATCGGGAAGCCGGTATCACCAATCCCCGGGAACAGATCAGCCTGGCGGAAGTACACGATTGTTTCACCCCTACTGAATTGATCATATATGAGGATTTGCAATTCAGTGAAAGAGGGCAGGGCTGGAAAGATGTCTTAAATGGATTTTTCGACCTGGATGGAGGTCTGCCGGTTAATCCAGATGGTGGTCTTAAATCCTTTGGTCATCCTATTGGAGCCAGCGGGATTAGAATGCTATATGAATCCTGGCTGCAATTCCAAGGCAAAGCCGGGAAACGACAGTTGGATAATCCTAAAATTGGCCTGGCTCAAAACTTGGGCGGACAGCCTTATTCCTGCGTAGTAGGGGTAGGCATCGTTGGTAAAGAACTGGGCTAAAGCCATGACTGCTTTAGAACAAGTGCAGGGTGTTTATTGTCCCTGGGCCGGCCAAGAGGTAGAGATCCGGATTATTTATTATTGTTTCAACACCCGGATTTGCCAGATCAATTCAGAACCGGCCTTTTATGAATGCCTCTTCAGCGATAATTGCCGGGCTTATCTGGCTAAAGAGCCAAGCTGCTTGCTGTGCAAGTTTAATGCGAGTGAAAATAGTCAGGAATGAGTGATCAATGCCAGGCTTATGCTGCCAAAGAGGCCGGCTGCTGCTGTTCGAGTACAGTATCTTGGCTGAGGTTGGGGAGCGATAAGTTCACCCGAAAATGGCTTATTCCGATTGATTCAGTGTTTCAAATCTTCTAATACTGGTAGGGGCGGTCTTTGACCGCCCGTCGGGATAGTCACAAATT
Organism: uncultured Syntrophomonas sp.; assembly: GCA_964589135.1. Lineage (GTDB taxonomy): Bacteria > Bacillota > Syntrophomonadia > Syntrophomonadales > Syntrophomonadaceae > JAAYJK01. Next base: position 3,996 of record CAZPSR010000142.1, on the reverse strand, counting down.
TTCATACTCGCTTGTCTTTGCTGATCATGGAGGTTGATTAGCTATTTACCAGGGAGGTGTTAAAATGGAATTTAAGACCATAACTTTAAGTATAGATCAAGGCATTGCCACTTTGCGTCTGAACAGTCCAGAGACGATGAATGCTCTCAGCCAGGAATTGGTTGGTCAATTGGGTACGGCCATAAATATGATGAAAGATGACCCGCAAGTACGGGCAGTAATCATAACTGGCAGTGAAAAGGTTTTTGCTGCCGGAGGGGATATTAAAGCTATGGCCGGATGTGACCCGGAGCAAGCCCGGGCCTATATTGAGCCCATTCACCAGGTGTTCAACTCTATTGCTAATCTGCCTAAACCAACTATAGCCGCTGTTTCTGGGTTTGCTCTGGGCGGAGGGGTGGAACTCAGTCTAAGCTGTGATTTCAGAATAGCAGCAGAAAATGCCAGGTTTGGCTTTCCCGAAATAAATCTGGGTATTTTCCCGGCGGCGGGAGGCAGCCAAAGGCTTCCCCGCCTGATAGGGATTCAGGGGGCTAAGAGACTAATGTTCACCGGAGAAACCATAAAAGCACCGACAGCACTATCAATGGGACTGGTTGATCAGGTAGTGCTTAGTGAAAAACTAATGGAAGAAGTAAATAGTTTAGCTTCCCAGCTGAGCCAAAAACCCCCCCTGGCTTTAATGAAGCTCAAGGAGGCTCTTTTGCAGGGGATAAACCTGGATCTGGCTACGGCCATGAGAATGGAGATAGACAAATGCTCTTTGCTTTTTGCCACTCGAGATCAAAAAGAAGGCATGCAGGCCTTTATGGAAAGGCGACCTGCCGTCTTTCAAGGCGAATAAAAATGCGATCTAAGATGCTTGGCAGGGGCTGATGGGCTCCTTGACCATATCCGAACTTCCTTCAATATATTCATAATTGTAAAGTGGAACTTCAAGAACCCTGGTTCTTGAAGTTCTGCTTTTCCTAAGAATCAGAGGGGAGGCACCTTGCCCTTTGGAAAAAAATATAGCTCCGAAGAAGTGCATAAATAAGTTAAAATAGGAAGAGAAATGAATTGAAAGGAAGGTATTAGACAAAATATGGAACATTTTCCGGCTCTGTTTACTCCTATTCAAATAGCTTCTTTACAGCTAAAGAACCGGATAGCTATGGCTCCTATGCTGGTAGGGTATGCCGGTGAGGACGGTAGGGTAAACGAAGGGGTCATAGAGTATTATGAGACCCGGGCTCAAGGGGGAGCAGGCTTGATTTTTGTAGAAGCGGCCTGTGTTGATAGCCCGGCTGGTTTGGAGGGAAGAGGTCAGTTAATCGTAGATAATCCGAATTGTATCGAAGGATTATCTTCATTGGCCCAGGCTATTCAAAGGCATGGGGCGGGAGCTTTTATTCAATTATTTCATGCCGGTCGGCAGACTCACAGCCGTATCACCGGGGTGCAACCAGTAGCTCCTTCAGCTATTTCCTGTCCTATGATTAATGAGGAGCCCCGGCAGCTGGATAGTATAGAGATTAGGGTCATAGAAGAAAAGTTTATAAAGGCTGCTCAATATGCCTGGTCAGCTGGTTTTGACGGAGTAGAAATACATGCAGCACATGGTTATCTGATTAACCAGTTTCTCTCCCCTAATTGCAATCAACGCCGGGATGAATATGGAGGAAGCCTGGAAAATAGGATGCGCTTATTGATGAACATTGTCAAGGGCATCAGAAACATGAATTCAGAACTGGCCATATCGGTGAGGATTAATATAGATGATTTTGTTCCCCAGGGTCTTACAGAAGATGAAAGTATAAAGATCTGCTGCCACCTGGAGCAAGCTGGGGTTAGCTTAATCCACTGCAGCTGCGGCACCTATGAATCAGGACTTACCAGTATCGAGCCCGCTTCTTACCAAGAAGGGTGGAAAATTTATCTAGCTGAGAGAGTTAAAAAGGCAGTGTCTATACCGGTGATTGGCGGAGGCATGGTGAGCAGTCCGGACTTTGCCTGCCGACTACTGGAAGAAGACCGTTGTGACTTGATCTTCCTGGGCCGAGCTTTGCTGGCTGATCCCCAATGGCCCAATAAGGTTAGGCAGGGTAAGCTGGAGGATCTAAGGCCTTGCATAAGATGTAACCAATGCATTGGGAACAATTTTAAGGGCATGCCGGTTAGTTGCACCGTGAACCCCCATACCGGCAGGGAAAAGCAATTCCGGTTCAAAGCAAAACCGATGCCGCAACATCGTGTCACTGTTATAGGCAGCGGACCAGCCGGACTACAGACTGCAGTTTCCTTGTCCCGTCTGGGTTTAGCAGTAACCCTGTTCGAAAAGCAGGATAAGGGGGGAGGACTGATGAATCTGGCCGGTATGCCTCCCCATAAACAGAGAATACTGGAGCTCAGAGATTATATCTTAGGCCAATTAAAGCAGAGTAAGGTAGAGCAGGTTTTCTCCCATGAGTTTGGGCTGAAAGATGTAGATCTATTTAAACCGGATTTCATCGTATTAGCCAGCGGTTCAGTGCCGGTTATTCCAGATATAGAAGGTATTGAGCCCAACAGCTGTCTGACCCTAGAGGAGATATTAACCCGAAAAGTACGGCCTCACCGCCAGCACCTGCTGGTAATAGGAGGGGGCGAAAATGGCTGTGAAACAGCAGATTTCTTAGCCGAGGCCGGCAATAAGGTCACTATCATAGAAGCTGGCAGAATCCTGGCTCCCGGGATGGAAAAAAAGAACCGCCGGGATCTTATGAACCGCTTGCAAAGAGCTGGGGTGGAAAAAAGGACTTCCAGCCAGGTAATTAGAATGGATAAAAATCGGGTGTGGATAGCCAAAGCGCAAGAGGAGCCGGAGATGCTGGAGGCTGAAGGAATAGTTCTGGCAGTAGGCTATAAACCCTATAACCCCCTTTATCAAGACTTAAAATTCCTGGGCGATAATCTATATATAATAGGTGATGCCCAAAGGGTAAGAGGATTTAAGAGTGCCATATTGGAGGCTGAACTAACGGCTAGCATAATTGCCCGCCAAAAGCAGGGTTTTTCAGCCCATTAAGGAGTTGCTGAATGCACAGAGCAGAGGATGGCCAAATGAGCCTAAAAGAAAGACAGCGGTTGGAAAATTTAAGGATTATGGAAAAGCAGGCCTATCAGGCAGGGTATCATTATATAGCAGGCCTGGATGAAGTGGGACGAGGCCCTATTGCCGGACCGGTAGTAGCCGCAGCGGTAATTCTTCCTCCGGGATTTCTCCTGGCTGGAGTCAATGATTCCAAGCAATTGGGGGCAGGCAAAAGGGAAAAACTGGCACAGAAGATCAAAAAGCAGGCATTGGCTTGGTCAGTAGCATCTATTTATCCTGCTTATCTGGACCGGGTAAATATCTTAAATGCTACCAGGCAGGCCATGAGCCTGGCAGTGAAACACCTTACCCCGCAGCCGGATTATCTGCTTATCGATGCTCTGGAGCTAAAGGATATTCCTATTCCCCAAAGGGCTATAATTAAAGGGGACCGGATCAGCATTTCCATAGCCTGTGCCTCCATTATAGCCAAAGTTGAGCGGGATGAATCCATGCAAGCTATGGATCTGGTATTTCCCGGCTACAATTTTTCCCGTCATAAAGGGTATGCCACCCGGGAACATTTGGAGCATCTATTTGCCCAGGGTCCTTGTCCCCTGCACCGAGTGAGCTTTGAGCCAGTTAAAAGCCTAGTGGCAGGAGGAGCAGGTGCCCAGCAGGCTAGTCTTTTTGCAGATGAATAAGCTATAAATCGATTGGATAAGGGATGGATCAGCATCCCGGGGTAATTATGAAAAAAGAACTGGGAAGGTATGGAGAGCAACGGGCGGTCCAATACCTGAAGCAAAAGGGATACAGGATAATATGCAGGAATTACTATACCCGGTATGGGGAACTGGATATTGTGTGCCAGAAACAAGGTGAAATTATTTTTGTGGAGGTTAAAACCAGAAAAACCAGGAGCTATGGAAGTCCGGAAGAAT
>CAZPSR010000141.1:0-5855 GCA_964589135.1 uncultured Syntrophomonas sp. | reverse complement strand
TACTCAAAATAACTCGGGGTCTGACCCCGAGTTATTTTTGATAGCAACCTTTTATGTGCTCCCCAAACTAGAAGCATTCCTGAAAATCTCTCCTCCATCAGAACTTACAATTCCAGCTACTCTTTTTAAAAAGGTAGATTTACCACTGCGGTTTATAACTATAAGCGCTTTAATTTCCGATTGGATGTCCAGGCTGTCGTTTTGCAGCACTACCTGACGCCCATAGCTTTTATAGATTTTTTGTTTAATGAATCAACCAAGCAACAGGATTCGATAATTTTTAACAATTATTACTTTTTTGTAACCTTTCTTAAGCCTTTTGTAACGCAATTTCCAGAAAAAATTGGTATTGTGATGAAGAAGGGGTGCCTCTGATCCAATTGAAAGGTGTAGAGGAATACCGGATTACAATAGGCGGGTGGAATCAAGCAATGGAAAGAGATAGAAATATAGGTCTTGCTCAATACCAAGAAAAAGTGCAGCTCCAGTCCAGGCCTTATATGCCAGGACTGGATGGGCTGCGGGCATTGGCTGTCTTTGCGGTGATTGCCTACCACCTGGACCTGCCTTGGGCTCCGGGAGGATTATTAGGGGTATGCATTTTCTTTGTGCTGTCCGGTTATCTTATCACCGACATTTTGCTTGATCAATGGAATCATTCCCGAAGCATAAATCTGAAGGAATTCTGGCTGGGCCGAGCACGGCGGCTGTTGCCGGCACTGTTGACCATGCTGGGCGGGGTTTTGCTTTGGCTATACTTATATGATCCCAGCCGCTTATCATCATTATGGAATGAAGCTCTGGCTGCGGTATTCTCTTTCAGCAATTGGTGGTTGATATTTCATCAAGTGTCTTACTTTGATAGTTTTGGCCCTCCTTCACCTTTAGGGCACTTGTGGTCTTTGGCCGTTGAGGGGCAATTTTACCTGGTGTGGCCTTTGCTATTAGGACTGGGATTGTGCTATTTACGCCGCCCCAGTATATTAATTGGAACGATTATGGCTCTGCTTATTGCTTCTGCCGCCGCCATGGCAGTTATTTATCAACCTGGCTTGGATCCCAACCGGGTTTACTATGGAACCGATACCCGGGCTTTTGCTTTGCTTATTGGTGCGGTACTGGCACTGCTGTGGCCCAGCCGTAAATTGTCGGTTAATCTATCTTCCCGGCAGTGCAGGAAGCTTGATGCAACCGGGGGAGCTGCACTCTTGGCAGTATTGGCAATGATTGGCCTGAGCAATCAATATCAATCATTTCTATACTACGGCGGCCTTTTATTATTTTCGATAATTGCAGCGGTTTTGGTAGCAGTACTGGCTCATCCTGCGGGGCGATTGGGCAGGCTGCTGGGGATAAGGCCATTACGCTGGCTGGGGGTGTGGTCATATGGGATCTACCTGTGGCACTATCCGGTCATAGCCTTAACCAGTCCGGTTGTCAATACCGGGGGAACAAATATTGGCCTGGCCATTATGCAAACGCTTTTATGCATTATTTTGGCAGCGGTCTCCTGGTACTTTATCGAGGAGCCGATCCGCCATGGCAAATGGAAACAGCATTGGGGGCAGCTCGCAAACGGATTGAAGCTAGGGCCCAAGTTATCTCCCTGGCAGAGCAAGATATCATTAACTGGTATAACATGTATCTTGGGTGCATTCATATTGGTGGGGAGCGGTTTTACCATAATCACTCAGGCCCAGCAAAAGAGTGAATCAGAAGCAAGCGACACCCAGGAACCAGTCCTTGCAGCTCTGGTCACAGAACTGGAAGAGAATAACGGTAATGATGCTGAGGTCTTACTGGCTGCTGAGGGGGTGAACCAGGACAGATACCAGAATCAAGAGTTGACTGGTCAGGGAGTCACGATTATTGGGGATTCAGTCATGGTTGGAGTAGAACCTGAACTGAAAAGCCTTTTCCCGGAAATTATTGTGGATGCCGTCATTGGCCGACAAATGCACCAGGCCCCTCAAGTGATCGAGGATCTCCAGGCACAAGGTATCTTGGGGGAGACGGTTATAATCCAGTTGGGAGCAAATGGAGCATTTACAGAAAAACAGTTCGCGGATATACTGAATTTACTGGGAAATGAGCGCCGGATCGTGATAATCAATGCCCGGGTCCCGAAACCATGGGAAAGCACGGTCAACCAAGTCTTGAACCAGATTAGCGAAGGGCATGCCAATGTAGAAATGGTGGATTGGTATTCTGCCAGCAGCGGCCATGATGAGTATTTTCGCACTGATGGGGTGCATCTGGAAGCCGCCGGGGTTAAGGCCTATGTGTCGATGCTGACCAATGTTCTTAATTCCTGAGTACTACCTATAGAACTTTGGTGCTGAAATGGAGAGTTCGATGACAGCTATAAAATCCAAAATATTAGTGGTTGAAGATGAAGAATCAATCAGACGTTTAATTACCATAAATCTCAGTGCAGTAGGTTATGAAACCAGAGAGACTGATACCGGGGAGAAAGCCTTGGCCATGTTTAGCAGCTTTATCCCAGATGTTATGGTGTTGGATTTGATGCTGCCGGGAATCAGCGGTTTTGAGGTTTGCCAGCGGGTTCGGAAAATAAGGCCCGATATCTTTATTATCATGTTGACGGCCAAGAGCCAGGATACAGATAAGATTCTCGGTCTGGAACTGGGTGCGGATGATTATATGGTTAAACCCTTTAATCCCCTGGAGTTGGTGGCCCGGATCAAGGCCATGTTAAGGCGCCGGACTATTCTTAAGGTGAATAACAATGTGCTCAAATGCGATCAGCTCTTGCTGAACATCGCTGCTAATAAATTTTTCAAAAATGGGGTTGAAATCGAATTAACACCTACCGAATTTGCTTTGCTTAAGATGTTTATGGAGAATCAGGGCAATGCCCTTAAGCGCAACGATATGTTGAATGCCGTCTGGGGAGAGGATTATTTCGGCGACACTAAAACTTTAGACGTACATATTAGACGTTTGCGGGAGAAGCTGGAAGACAACCCTTCAAAGCCCCAATATATACAAACTGTTTGGGGCTTTGGTTATAGATGGCAGGCACCCAATAGGAGTACGTAATGAAAGGAATCAGAGCAAAATTAGCTACCAATTTTATGATTGTAATCATTTGTACGGTGGTTATTCTGGAAATTCTGTTTATTTATACGGTTAAGCAGAACTATTATAATAGCTTGGAAGGCAGTCTCACCAACCAACTCAATATTTGCACCGAGATGTATACCAAGTATTTTGCCAATACCTCACTGCAGGATAATGTGCTCTATAATGTTGATGCCTTTTGGAACCAAAGTGATGCCCAGGTGCAGGTCGCTGATCGTGACGGCAATATTGTCATGGACTCCCAGGGTATCATACCCGACATGGGCGGCAGCGATATTGGGGCAGCCCTGGAGGGCAAAACTGGGGTATGGGTTGGAAATCTAAACGGGCAAAAAGTCATGGCAGTTGCCAGCCCCCTGAAATCAAATCATGAAATCGTGGGCGCCTTACGGTTTATGGCTTCTTTAAAGGCTGTTGACCAGGATATTGCTAAAACCATGCAGATTTTTATAGTAATTGGCCTATTAGTAATCCTCATTGTTGGTACGATGAGTCTTTTTTTAGCCAACAGCATCCTGGTGCCATTGCAGGAAGTCACATCTGTGGCGAAGAGAATGGCAGCCGGGAACTTTAAAATAAAAAGCCAAAAAATGCGAGACGATGAAGTTGGAGAATTATCGGATACTTTAAATTATCTGGCTGAGGAAATCGTTAAAAAGGAACAGCTCAAAAACGACTTTATTTCCTCGGTTTCCCATGAGCTACGCACCCCCTTGACCTCTATTAAGGGATGGGCCATTACTTTACAGAGCGAAAACTTCCAGCAAAAAGAAATGTTAAATAGCGGTCTGGGGATCATAGAAAAAGAGAGTGACCGGCTAACCAGTATGGTTGAGGAACTCCTGGATTTCTCCAAATTTATCTCAGCCAGAATTAAACTCAAGCTGGAAGAGATCAACCTGATTAACCTCTGTGAACATCTGCGTAAACAATTGACGCCCCGAGCCGTACGGGAGAATATCGATTTCACTGTGGACTATCCGGAAGATCTGCCCAATATCTATGGGGACGGAAACCGGCTTAAACAGTTGTTTATCAACATTTTGGACAATGCTTTTAATTTTAACCAGCCCGGAGGTTATGTTAAATTTAAAGCTGAAGTTGAAAATGATGGTTTCAAGTTTACCATATCTGATAGCGGTTGCGGGATAGCTGCCGAAGAACTGCCTATGGTCAAAGAAAGATTCTATAAAGGGAAAAGCTCACCCTCTAAAAATGGTATTGGGCTGTCGATTTGCGAAGAGATTGTCAAGCTTATGGGTGGCAGGCTAGAGATCATGAGCCAGTTGCACCAGGGCACCGATGTGGTGATAATTTTACCCCGGAGGGAGAAGCCAGATGCTTAATAAGTGCGGGATCTTGCTGGTATTATTACTCCTCCCCCTGGCGTGCGGATGCGTCGAACTGTCCGGAACTACGGCGGGCAAAATTCTTCCACCGGAATATGACACTTGTCCCTTGGATGGGAAATGGACAGTAATGGAGGAGCTGGCTTCGGAGGGAGATGGGAGTACAACCGGGCTTTACTCTGAGGATGCCCCACTTCAGTTTAGCCGGGAAATGGTGATATTAGCTGATAAGGCCTGGGACCAACCCAGCTACAAAATCAAAAAGGTCAATTCCCGGGATTATTTACTGACCAGATATATTGTTCTGGAAGGCTATCTGGCCTCGATAAACCATAGCGTTGAAGTGGTTACCTTATTTGCCGACGCTAATTATCTGGGCGAATTTATGAAAATTGATGAAGCAACTGTCATTGCTTTTGTACAGAATAAGGTGCTCCTGCTTAATAAGGTTGCTGATCGGGCTGATGCCCCCTCCACAGCAGCGAAATCAAGTAGCGACAATATTAATTATGATAATACCGGCACTTCGGGGGTGTTTTTGGGACTCAGAATACCTTCCCATAATGACTATATTTATAAGACCGTTTGGATAGCCGCTGATGACAAGAAATTGCGGCCGGTTCTAAGCCGAGATGCCATATTTTTCCCGCGCTTAAGCGGTTTCTGGGAACTGCAGGTGAAAAGTAGCGATAGCCCAGGAGGAGCAGAATTGTTGGCCAGTAATGTGGCCATAAAAGATGCCTTGGAAGATAAGGTCTCGATCCCGACAGCAGCTTCAAATACCCAAAGCATTGTGCTTGATTATGTCAGTAATGATTATATAACAGTAGCCAGGAATATTAGCGGTACAGATAAACTGCAGGTGTTGCCCGTTGATCAATTATCATCTCCCATTGGCATCAAAGTTGCAGATTGGCTGGGAGAAAGGGGAGCCACAGCTTACCGCAATGCCAGGCAGCAAGGGCTGCAAACCCTGCATAGGCAAGGGATTAGCCGGATAGAAAGAGATGTCAGCGAGGATAATTTTGGACTGACCCGCCGAAATGGACATTGGCACCTACAGGGGAGAATTAATTATAAACAGAACGGTCTTCCCGAAACCCTGGATTTTAATATTAATTTTATTCCGCCGGAAAGCCCGGTGTTCTATAATACCTTATATCTCAGTTGGCAGAGTATAAGAGATCGGGTCCCTAATGCGGTGGATGCCTTTACTTCTCCCAATAAGGATATAGCTGTAATTAAAACCACCAATAAATTGTACCTATTTGGGATCAGTGGCGAACAATTGGACAGTTTCCCCTTGGGAGAAATAGATCTGCCGGAAGGAACCAGCGTAATTATGTCTGAGTGGGCCACCGGGTTTTATGTGGATGATTGGGAGAAGACCTTTATGAACAA